>DASVHS010000241.1:0-4976 GCA_036382495.1 Thermoanaerobaculia bacterium
TCGTCGATGTCTTCGCTGCGCGTCACCGACAGCGGCACGGTCGACTGCGCCGATTCGATCAACGACTGCGTCGAGATCGCCTGCTTTCGATGGAGACATCGATAGAGCGTGGCGATGACGACCTGCTCGATCTCCGCGCCGCTGAATCCTTCCGTCGCGCTCGTCAGCGCATCGAGATCGAAGTTCTTCGGATCCTGCTTCCGCAGCGACAGATGAATCACAAAGATGCTCTTCCGTTCCTCGGCCGTCGGCAGATCGACGAAAAAGATTTCGTCGAAGCGGCCTTTGCGCAGCAGCTCGGGCGGCAACCGGCTGAGATCATTCGCGGCGCCGACGACAAAGACTTCCTCGCGTTTTTCCTGCAGCCATGTGAGGAATGTCGCGAACAGGCGTTGCGAGAGTCCGCCGTCGGCATCGTTCGAGCCGCCCTGCGCGAACGCCTTCTCGATCTCATCGATCCACAACACCACGGGCGCCATCGCCTCCGCCAATGCCGTCGCTTTGCGAAAATTCTTTTCTGACTCACCGACGTACTTGTCGTAAAGACGGCCGGCATCGAGTTTGAGCAGCGGCATCTGCCAATGACGTGCGATGAATTTCGACGCGAGCGACTTGCCGCAGCCCTGCACGCCGACGAACAGCACGCCTTTCGGAGGACTGAGGTTCAGCGCGCGCGCTTCCGCTGTGAATCCGACGCTGGCGTTGTCGAGCCATCCTTTCAGCCGTGCGAACCCGCCGAGCTCGAACCTGTTTCCCTCAGGCGGATAAAACTCGAGCATCCCGCCGTGCGCAAGGATCTCGCCCTTCCACTGAATCACCTCGGTGATGTCTTCAGCGGTGAGCGCGTTGTCGCCGACGATCACTTTCGCGATCGCCTGCCGCACCTGGCTGAGCGTCAGACCGGAGAGCGCGTGGACGAGTCGCTGCGCATCATCCTTCGACAGATCGACCCGGACGCGCTGCCGCGCGCTCATCGATTCCACAACGGCCCGCACGACCTCGCGGATCTCGGACGGATCGGGCAGCTGAAGGTCAAAGCGGACGGCGAGCGCCTCGAGGTCGCGCGGAAGCTCGATCGGATCGCCGGTGATGACAATCGCCGAGCTGGACGACGTCAGGCGCATCGCCAGCTCACGGAGCGCGCGGCAGACGGACGGGTTCGTCAGGTTCGGAGCGAAGTCCTTGAGCAGGTAGATCGAGTCCGTTTCGTGAATCTCGTCGATCTTCCGCAGCAGCGACAGCGGCTCCGTCGTCCCCTCGATGTGGATGCCGAGGGTTCGGCTCATGCCGCTGGTGAGGGACCAGTCGTAGAGCGGAAGGGCAAGGTTCCGGGCCACTTCGCGGACCATCGACCGGATGCGCTCTTCCTCAACCGTTTCGATGGCGATCAGCGAGTGATATGAGAGAACGAGCGTCTGCAAATCGTGGACAGCGCTCTGCTTCTGCATGCGGAGGGGAGCAGTGTACGGCACCCGCGTATCCGGCGGAACAACCTCCGCCCTGGCGTGGTTCACTGAACTGCTACCGCCCGGACGAAACGCCGGGCGGCGGCTCTCGTACACTCGCCGAGCCAGATGAACAAGAAAAAAGTCTTCGAAGAGCTGCGCATCTTTCTGGTGATGCTGCTCGTGGTCAGCTCGCTCCGCTCGGCTCTCGCCGACTGGAACGACGTGCCGACCGGATCGATGAAACCGACGATCGAGATCGGCGACCGCGTCGTCGTCAACAAGCTCGCCTACGACCTCAAGGTCCCGTTCACGACGATCGAGCTGTGGAAGTGGGCAGACCCGCAGCGCGGCGACATCGTCGTGCTCTTCTCACCGGTCGACGGCACCCGGCTCGTCAAGCGCGTGATCGCCCTCCCCGGCGATACGGTCTCGCTCACCGACAACCAGGTGTTCGTCAACGGGAAGGCCGCGACATGGTCGCCCATGCAGCCGTCCAACGATACCGAGCAGGGCTTCACGCTGATCACCAGAGAAACGCTGTACGGCCGCACGCACACGATGATGCTGACGCCGCACGTTCCGGCGGTCCGTTCGTTCGGACCGATCACGGTTCCGAAAAGCCAGTACTTCGTTCTCGGCGATAATCGTGACAACAGCAATGACAGCCGATTCATCGGCTTCATCGCGCGAACGAGCATCGTCGGCCGGGCCACGGCCGTCGCATTCTCGCTCGACCGCGAACATCATTTCGCCCCACGCTTCGACAGGTTTTTCAAGAAACTCGAGTAAGGAGGCTCAATGCATCGATTCACCGCAGTAGCGATCTTCGTCGCGCTCGCCGGCTCCGTCAGCGCTCAGAAGATCATGGTTCCGTCGCAGTCGTCGAACCCCAATCTCATCATCACGCCGGCGCCGAACCAGGGTGACGTACAGAAACTCGACGACGCGAAACGCATCTCCCGCGACGAAGCAACAAAGCTCGTCAAGGAGAAGAAGGCGATTTTCGTCGACGTGCGCACCAAGGAGTCGTTCGACGCCGGCCACATCAAAGGCGCGATCAACATCCCGGAGTCCGACCTGATCAAGCGGCTGAAAGACATTCCTCCGAAACGGATGATCGTTACTTACTGTGCCTGACAGAACGAGCACACAAGCGCCCGTGCGGTGCTGGATCTGAATGCTCACGGAGTTACGAACACCGCCGCCCTCCTCGGCGGCTGGAACCAGTGGGCGGCTCTCGGGCTGCCGACTGAGTCGAACGTAGGAAAGAAAAAGTAGATCGCGGATCGCCGATCGCGGATCGCAGGCAGGTCGAAAGGCCTGCCTTTTTTTGTTTCCTGCGATCGGCGATCCGCGCTCTGCGATCTGCTTTAAGATTCGCCGGCCATGTTCAAAATCATCGAAGTCTTCGCGAGAGAGATCCTCGATTCGCGCGGTAATCCCACGATTGAAGTCGATTGCCTCCTCGACTCCGGCGCGCTCGGACGCGCCGCCGTTCCATCGGGCGCGTCGACCGGTTCGCGCGAAGCACTCGAACTTCGCGACGGCGACAAGAAGCGGTTCGCCGGCAAGGGTGTGCTGACCGCGATCGAGAACGTGAACTCCTCGATCGCCGCTCAAGTCGAGGGGATGGACGCGCGCGAGCAATCGATGATCGACCTGGTCATGAAGCAGCTCGACGGAACCGAGAACAAGTCGAAGCTCGGCGCGAACGCGATGCTCGGCGTCTCGATGGCCGTCGCTCGCGCAGCGGCCGAAGCATCGAGCCTTCCCCTCTTCCTCTATCTCGGCGGGACAGGCGCGCGAACGCTGCCTGTGCCGATGATGAACGTCATCAACGGAGGCGCGCACGCCGACAACAACCTCGACGTGCAGGAGTTCATGATCATCCCGGCCGGCTTCGACACGTTCTCGGACGCGTTGCGCGCCGGCGTGGAGACATTTCATGCGCTCAAGAAAACACTGCACGACAAGAAGATGACGACATCGGTCGGCGACGAAGGCGGCTTCGCCCCCGATTTGAAATCGAACGCGGAGGCGCTCGATCTGATCCTGACGGCGATCGAGAAGGCCGGCTACAAAGCAGGTGAGCAGATCTACCTCGGACTCGACGTTGCCGCATCGGAGTTTTTCGAAGGCGGCAAATACGAGTTCGAGAACGGGAAGAAGTCCAGCGATGAGCTCGTCCACTACTACAGCGCGTTGAAGTCGAAATACCCGATCATCTCCATCGAAGACGGGCTGGCCGAAGGCGACTGGGATGGATGGGCGATGATGACGAAGGCTCTCGGCGCATCGACACAGATCGTCGGCGACGACATCTTCGTCACGAATCCGGCGATCTTCTCCAAAGGAATCGAACGCGGTATCGCCAACGCGATTCTCATCAAGGTGAATCAGATTGGCACTCTCACCGAGACCCTCGACGCGATCGAGATGGCGAAGCGGGCTGGATATCGTTCGGTCGTCTCCCATCGTTCCGGTGAGACCGAGGATTCGACGATCGCGGATCTGACTGTGGCAACGAACGTGGGACAGATCAAAACGGGATCGGCATCGCGTAGCGATCGCGTCGCAAAGTACAACCAGCTCCTGCGGATCGAAGAAGAACTGGGCGACGCGGCCGTATTCGCCGGAAGACAGATCTACCGATCGCTGTAATCCATTTCTGCCTTCTGCTTTCTGCTTTCTGCCTTGATATGTCAACATATTGACCATGGCCGAGGAGCGGGAGCTCGTCGCCGGGGTCATTCAGCTCGGCAATCTATTGATGCGTCATCTCGCACCATTGTTCGAGAAGGCCAACATCACTCCGCAGCAGTGGGCCGTCCTTTCGACGATCGGCGACGCGCCGATGAACCTCGCCAGCGTCGCCCGCAAGCTCGCGGTGTCGAAGCAGAACATGACCGGCATGATGTCGCGGCTCGAACAGCTCGGACTCGTCGAGCGTTCCGTGGATCCTCGTGACCTGCGGTCGTCGCGAGTTCAGCTCACGCGGCGCGGACGTGGCGTGATCGAGAAGCTCGCTCCCGCCTACACCGAATGGCAGAAAGACCTCGGGCGCGAAATCGGCGAGCGCGACCTGCAGACGCTGACGCGCGTGATCAACCGGCTGATTGCACAACTCGAGCAGCGCTAGTGCCGATTACCACTCGATTGCGTCCGAGGCGTTTCGCTTCGTAGAGACGTTCGTCGGCGGTGTGGAAGAGAGCTTCCGCGGAAGCGCCGTCGGCGGGATGAATCGCCGCGCCGATGCTGATCGTCACCTGCGCGCCGTCAGCAGGCGCCGGAAGGGACTCGATGTTCGCGCGAATCCGTTCGGCGAGTCGAGCGAGCGCACCCGCATCGGCGAGCGGAACGATGACCGCGAATTCCTCGCCGCCGTACCGCGCCGGAAAATCGACCGCCCGCACGGTTTCGCGAATGACCTGCGCGACGCGCTGCAGTGCCTCGTTGCCGGCGAGATGTCCGAGGCGATCGTTGTATTGCTTAAACCGGTCGAGGTCGAGAACGAGCATGCCGAACCGT
>DASVHS010000242.1:0-4049 GCA_036382495.1 Thermoanaerobaculia bacterium
GCTCGAACCGGCCGGCGTCACCGTCACGCTTCTGCAGTTCAGTCCTCAGATGGAAGAGATGGAGCGATTTGCCACTGAGGTCATTCCGCTCGTCCGACAGGTAGGATTCACCGATGCGCGCGATACAACTCATCCAGCAAGGCTCGCCGCTCGAGGAGCGTGAGCTCGACGAGCCGCTCCCGCGCGACGGCGAGATCGTCGTCGACGTGCGTGCGGCGGGAATCTGCCACAGCGACGCACACTACCGGGCGGGCGGCGGGCGGGTGAACCTCCCGGTGACACTCGGACACGAGGTGGCGGGCGTCATTCGCGACACGAATGAGCGCGTCGCGTTGCACTATCTGTTCGAGAACGGCGAGATGATCGGCAAAGAGCGCGACGGCGGTTACGCCGAGCGCATCGTCGTCGAGCGGCATAACGCCATTGCCATTCCCGACGAAGTGCCGTTCGAGCACGCCGCGATCATGATGTGCTCGACCGCGACGGCGTGGCATGCGCTGCGTCTCGCGCAGATCCGCAGCGGCGAGTCTCTCGCCATCATCGGCTTCGGCGGCCTCGGCGTCTCCGCGATTCAGTTGGCTCGCGTCCTCGGCGTCACAAAAATATCTGCAGTCGATGTCGTGCCCGAGAAACTCAAACTGGCCGCGTCACTCGGCGCGGAAACGGAGTTGGGCGAAGTCGACGTCGCGCTCGAATTCTCCGGCAACCCCGCCGCGGCACTTCGTGCGTTGCGCGCGCTAAAACCCGGCGGACGGCTGATCATCGTTGCGATCAACCTGCGCAAACTCGAGATCGATCCGTACAGTGACGTCCTGACGAAGGAGCGGCGCATCATCGGATGTTCCGATCACACGCGCGAGGAACTCGTCGAGTTGATGCAGATCGCGAAGCGGCGCGAGATCGATCTGTCGCACGCGATCACTCGGACCGTGCCCCTGGAAGCGAACGAGATCAACGCGGTGCTCGACGACCTCGATCGAGGGACGACGCATTTGCGGACCGTGATCATGACTGAGCCCTCTCCCGCAGCGTAGGAGAGGGTGGCGCGCAGCGCCGGGTGAGGGCACGCCCCTCATCCGGCCTTCGGCCACCTTCTCCCCGCGCTGCGGGGAGAAGGCGCTGATACGTTGACTACCAGATCTTGCAGGCCTTTTCCCTCACCATCGGCGCCTTATCCCCGCACTTGAACGCCCGCTTGAACTCGGGCAGGTTCGAGACGATGCCGTTGACGCGGTACTTGCCGGGTGAATGCGGGTTCGTGATCGCGTTTGCGCGCAGGTTCTCGGGGCGCTGGTTCTCGCACGCCCACTGCGCGAAGCCGATGAAGAATCGCTGATCGGGCGTGAAGCCGTCGCGGTCCTGAGTCTCGTTCGGATCGGCGTCCTTCCATGCGATGTAAGCCAGGAGCGTCCCGCCGATGTCGGCGACGTCTTCGCCCGACGTGAGCTTCGAGTTGATCTTGATGTCGTCGATGATCGTGTACTGCGCGTACTGATCGCGCACGCACTGCACGCGCTCCTCGAACGCCTTCGCGTCGTCGGGCGTCCACCAGTCCTTGAGGTTTCCGTTCGCGTCGAACTGACGTCCCTCGTCGTCGAACCCGTGGGTCAGCTCGTGACCGATCGTCGATCCGGTGTTGCCGTAGTTCGGAGCGTCGTCGAGCTTCGGATCGAACAGCGGCGGCTGCAGAACGCCGGCCGGGAAGTTGATGTCGTTCATCTGCGAGTTGTAGTACGCGTTGACGGTCGGCGGGGTCATGCCCCATTCGCCGCGATCGACCGGCTTGCCGATCTTCGCGAGCTCGCGGTTCGATTCGAACACGGTCGCGCGGGTCACGTTTCCGATGAAGTCGCCGCGCGTGACATTCACTGAGGAGTAGTCGCGCCAGCGGTCCGGATAGCCGACCTTGTTCGCGATCGCGTGAAGCTTCTCGATCGCTTTCTGTTTCGTCGGCGGCGTCATCCAGTCGAGACCTTTGATCTCGTTCTCCATCGCCTTCTCGACGCGCTGGGTCATGTCGACGGTGCGCTGCTTCGTGTCGGCGGTGAACGTGCGGCGCACGAACTCCTGCCCGAGGGCTTCGCCGAGGTCGCGGTCGACGTAGCGGACGCATTGCTTCCAGCGGGGAGGCTGTTCCGTCACTCCGCGCAGCGTCTTGCGATAGAAATTGAAATCCTCCGTCACGAAGCTCTTTGACAAGTAGGGCGCGCGCGCATGCGCTGCGTGCCATCGGAGATATGCTTTCCAGTCGGCAAGCGGAACACTGGCGAGCTCTTTCTCCAGCGCCTTGAAGAACTTCGGCTCGGTCACGTTGATCGTCTGGATCGTGATGATGCCGCTGTCGACGAGGTATCGCTTCCAGTCGAGCGAGGGCGTCAACTTCGAAAAATCGTCGACCGACATCTTGTGGTACAGGTTGTACGGGTCGCGTTTCTCCACTCGGGTGAGCGCCGCTTTGGCGAGATCGGTCTCGATGCGCATCGTCGTCGCGGCGTCTTTCTCCGCCTGCGCCTTCGTCTCGCCGGTCAGCTCCAGCATCTTCGCGACGTGCTGCAGGTATTTGGACCGCAGCTCTTTCGATTTCGCGTCGGTCTTCGTGTAGTAGTCGCGGTCGGGCATGCCGATTCCGCCGGCGTGCGCGTACGCGATCACCTGCGTGGCGTCACCGAAATCCTGGTCGGCGCCGAATCCGAAGGCAAATCCGGAGCTGTAGTTGCGCGGATGTTCCTTTGCCAGAAATCCGGTGAGATCCTCCTTCGACTTGATCGCGCGGATCTCGTCGAGAAGCGGCTGCAACGGCTTCGCACCGAGCGTCTCGATCGCAGGCGTGTCCATGCAGGCGGCGAAGTAATCGCCGATCTTCTGCTGCACGGGTGTGCGGTCCGCGCTCGTCTTGGCGTCATCTTCGAGAACGCCCCACAGATACTGCACGTTCTCCTCTTCCAGTTTTCCGTAGACGCTCCACGCCGCCTGGTCGGGCGGAATCGGATTGCTCACCATCCATCCGCCGCATGTGAACTGGTAGAAGTCGCTGCAAGGATCGGCGCTCTTGTCCATCGACAGGACGTCGAGCGACGGCGTGTACGGCAGCTCCTTCAGCGGACGATTCTCCTGGGCGAGGGCGACGGACGCGCAGAGCGCGATCACTGCGAAGACGTATTTCATGCGGCGGAGTTTATTCTGAAAGGATGAACGCCGATGGATGGAGGATGAAATGTTTGCAGCCGCGTTGCTCGCTGTAACGACTCTCCTGGCCGGCAATCACCGCATCGATTTGACGTTCGGTGGTTTGCAGCGCTCGTACATCGTCTACGTTCCTGCCGGCGTGTCGAAAAGCGCGCCAGTCGTCATCAATCTGCACGGCGGCGGATCGAATGCGGAGCAGCAACAGAAATTCAGCGGGATGGATGCGGTCGCGGATCGCGAGCACTTCATCGTCGTCTATCCGAATGGAACCGGCAGCGAACGCATGCGCGTCTGGAACGCGGGCACTTGTTGCGGTGCGGCGCCGCTCGAGCGAATCGACGATGTCGGATTCATCCGCGCTCTCATCGACGATCTTTCCAGGCGAATCCCGATCGATCGCAAACGCGTGTACGCAACGGGGATGTCGAACGGAGCGATGATGTCGTACCGGATTGCCGCGGAAGCGCCTGATCTCGTCGCGGCGATCGCTCCGGTCTCCGGATCGATGGTCCTGATGAATTTTCATTCGACGCATCCGGTGCCCGTGATGCACTTTCACAGCGTCGACGATCCGCGAGCTCTCTACTTCGGAGGACTCGGACCCGCGTTCCCGGGCACGTCGATACGCAACCTGCACCCACCGGTCGAGGAGCAACTCGCGAAGTGGATCGGCGTCGACGGCTGTCGCACGACACCGTCGATTGCGAAGTCGGTGAAGGGGCAACCGGGAACCGCGGACGAGGGCAACACCGCCACGAAACTCGTCTACGCACCGTGCTCAACCGGCGCGAATGTCGTTCTCTGGAAGCTCAGCGGTTCCGGCCACGTCTGGCCTGGTCGCGACATCCGTGCTCCCCGCCTCC
>DASVHS010000243.1:0-7334 GCA_036382495.1 Thermoanaerobaculia bacterium
CGAAGACGGAAGCCGCAGGAGCTGGACGCTGCTCGTCGATAACGCGGATGGGACATTCGACTGGCCGGTCGTCGTCAGCGCATCGCCCACCCAGGGTCAGGCTCTCATCGACAACGCCGGGAAGGCGCCGATCACAATCAGCTTCGGCCCCGACGACTACACAGTGATGAGCGGAACGTCGATGGCGACACCGCATGTCACGGGCGTAATCGCGCTGGTCTGGTCGCTCGCGCCGAACGCGACTGCGGAACAGATCCGTCTGGCAATGAAGCTCAGCGCATTCGACCTCGGCGACGCCGGCTACGACGAAGACTTCGGCTACGGCCGCGTCGACGCACTGGCATCGGCAAAATACGTCGCGCCCGGAATCTTCGGCCTGCCGCCGACTCCGGATCCGGTGCCGACGCGCCGCCGCCCAGCAAGTCCGCACCATTAAGAAGTTGCAGAGCCTTCTCCCCGCGACGCGGGGAGAAGGTGGCCGAAGGCCGGATGAGGGGCGGTCAATTGCACACCCTCACCCGGCGCTCACGCGCCACCCTCTCCCGCAAGCGGGAGAGGGCACACCCGGCCCCGCAAAGCGCACACACCCAAGTACAATGCGCGCCGCATAAGGAGACCGCATGCGGATCGGCGTTCCAACGGAGATCAAAGACAACGAATATCGCGTGGGAATGACGCCGTCCGGCGTGCGTGACCTCGCAGCCGACGGCCATACGGTTTTCGTCCAGAAAGGCGCGGGCAACGGCAGCGGCTTCCCTGACGACGAATACAAAGCAGCCGGCGCGCAGATCCTGCCGGAGGCCGAGGCGGTCTACAAAGAATCGGACATGATCGTGAAGGTCAAGGAGCCGGTCGACGCTGACCTCAAGCGGATGAAGGACGGTCAGCTGCTGTTCACCTATCTCCATCTCGCTCCGGTTCCGGAGCTGACGGCGACGCTGCTCAAGAAAAAAATCAAAGGGATTGCATACGAGACGATCACCGGCCGCGGCGGAACATTGCCGCTGCTCACGCCGATGTCCGAAGTCGCCGGCCGCATGTCGGTGCACATCGGCGCGTACTACCTTCAGAAGCCGAACGGCGGACGCGGCATCCTTCTGGGTGGCGTGCCCGGTGTGCTGCCCGGCGACGTCGTGATCATCGGCGGCGGCGTCGTCGGCATCAACGCCGCGAAAATGGCCCTCGGCCTCGGCGCGCGCGTCACGATCCTCGACAACAACCTCGATCGCCTGCGTTACCTCGACGATGTGTTCGGCGGCACGCTGCAGACGCTCGCGTCGAACAAGGCGCACATCGCCGAAGCCGTGCGCCATGCCGACCTGCTCGTCGGCGGCGTGCTGATTCCGGGTGCGGCCGCGCCGAAGCTCGTCACGCGCGAGATGGTGCGCGACATGAAGAAAGGCTCGGTCATCGTGGACGTGGCCATCGATCAGGGTGGCTGCGTCGAGGGTGTTCATCCGACGACGCATTCGAATCCGACGTTCGAAGTCGACGGCGTGATCCACTATTGCGTCGCGAACATGCCCGGCGCTCTGCCGCGCACATCGACGATCGCGCTCACGAACGCAACGCTGCCATTCACCCGCATCCTCGCCAACCTCGGATTCGATCGTGCCGTCCGCGAAAACGGCAGCCTCGCCGAGGGGGTGAACGTGCTCGACGGCCACATCACGTATCGCGCGGTTGCCGAATCGCAGGGCCGCGAGTTCACCGAGCTGGCCAGCCTGATGAAGCGGGAAACGGCTCCCCAGCTGGACCGGCGAACGAACTAATTAGAGATGTCATCGACTTGTAACCTTGCGCGGGAGTGACCACGCGGTATAAAAAGTTGACCGAGTAGTCATGGCAGCGCGCAAAGCCACCCAATCCGACGATCTCTGGCAGTCGTTCAAGCGCCAGAGCATCCAGCAGGCCGTCATTCAGTTGATGTGCCGCGAGGGACTTCCGAGCGTCACGATGGATCGTGTGGCGCAGGAAGCGGGCATCGCCAAGGGAACGATCTACCTCCACTACAAAGACAAGCAGGAGCTCCTCGACGACGTGAAGAACTCCTCGCTCGATCCGATGGTGACGCGGATGGACGAGGTCTTCGCGAGCGACGCTTCGCCCGACCGCAAGCTGCAGACCTATTCGCAACGCTACCTGCAGTACTTCGATGAGCGCCGCGATCTCTTCCGCATCCTTCTTTATGAGCGCGAGGTGGTTCGCGTGCAGAGCAGCCGGTACCAGGGCAACCGTTACAAGCATCTCGTCGACCAGACCGCGCGCGCGATCCGCGAGGGTGTGAAGAAGCGGATCTTCCGCGAGGTCGACGATCGCAGCATCGCCGTGATGTTCGTCGAAGCGAATGTGGCAGTCATGAATCAGCGGCTCATGACTGATTCCCCCCGCCCTGTCGAGGATGATGCCGGAATCATTGCGGATCTGTTTCTCACTGGGCTTGCCCGGAGTAAAAGATGAATTTCGAATTTCGAAGTTCGAATGAAGAATTAAGAATGAAGGCCCGGCGACATTCTTCATTCGAAATTCGAACTTCGAAATTCGAAATTCTTCTGTTTCTCATTCTCCTCGCGACCGCGTGCGCATCAACGCAAAACGATGTCGGCACCGCGAAATCCCCCTCCACGCAGTGGACTCCTCCCGCGAACGCCGTCCCAGCCGCGACTCCCGCATCCCGCAACGACCTGACGCTCCCCCCGAACTTCACGCCGGGGATGCCGATCACGCTCGCGCAGGTCGTCGACATCGCGCTCGCGAACAACAGCACGACGCGGCTGGCCTGGCTGCAGGCGCGTGCCGCGCAGGCCGGTGTCGGCGGCGCGGAGTCCGCGTATCTGCCCGAGGTTGATGTGGATGCGCAGATTGAGAACTTGCGAACGACGTCGACCGCGGCGCAGACGACATTCGGACCTTCGCTCGCGCTCAACTATCTTTTGTTCGACTTCGGCGGACGCGCTGCAATTGTCGAAGGCGCGCGCCAGGCGCTGATCGCATCGGACTTTCTCCACAATCAGGCCATCCAGGACGTCATCCTGCGAACGCAGCAGGCCTATTACAGTTACCTCGCCTCACGCGCGCTGCTCGCCGCTGAAGACGCGACGATCAAAGAGCGCCAGCAATCGCTCGACTCGGCGGACGCGCGCCACAACGCCGGCGTGGCCACGATCGCCGATGTTCTGCAGGCGCGGACGGCCTACTCGCAGGCCGTCCTCAATCGCGAGTCGATTCAGGGAAACCTTCGCACGATCGAAGGCGTCCTGGCCACGACGATGGGCCTGCCCGCAACAACGCGGTTCGACTTCGGCGAGCTGCCGCTCGACGTCCCGACGCTTCGCGTGAGCGAGGCCGTCGACGCTCTTATCGGCCGTGCGGTTACGCAGCGACCCGATCTCGCCGCCGCGCGTGCGACCGCGGAACGCGCCGGCGTGCGCATCCGCGAAATCCGATCGCAGTTTCTCCCTTCGGTCGGCTTCTCAGGAAGCCTCGGCCCGACCTGGATCAGCGGTGGCGGCGGCACGACCATGACGCACTCGATCGCCGTCGGCATGCGCTGGCCCGTCTTCACCGGCTTCCGCAACGTCTTCGATGTCCGGCAGGCCGAGATCGAAGCGCAGCTCGCGCGCGAGGACGTGCGCGCGCTCGAACAGCAGGTGGACCTTCAGGTCTGGACGAGCTACTACGCTCTGCAGACGGCGACGCAACGTATGACGACCGCTCGCGATCTGCTCGCCAGTGCGCAGCAGTCCGTCGAAGTCGCCCAGAGTCGCTACAGCGCAGGCGTTGGAAGTATCCTCGATCTCCTCACGGCCGAATCAGCACTGGAAAGCGCCCGGGCCCAGGAAGTTCAGGCGCGCACCGATTGGTTTCTCTCCGTTGCGCAGCTCGCGCACGATACCGGGTCCCTCGAGCCATTGTCATGACGAAACGATTTCTAATTCTCCTGGTTGTTCTTCTTGCCGCGTGTGGCGGCAAGAAAGCGAAGCCGCCCGACGAGCGGATCCCGGTCACGGTCGCGACCGCGCAGCAGAAAGACATGCCGGTCGAGATCCGCGCGATCGGAAGCGTGCAGCCGCTGCAGACCGTCGCCGTCCGCGCACTGGTCGGCGGTCAATTGACACGGGTCTGGTTCCGCGAAGGCGAGGAAGTTCGCAGCGGTCAGACGCTCTTCACGATCGATCCGCGCCCGCTGCAGGCCGCTTTCGACCAGGTGCAGGCGAACGTCGCCCGCGACGAAGCGCAACTCCGCAACGCCGAAGCGGAAAGGACGCGCTACGCCGAACTGGTGAAGAAGGACTACGTCACGCGCGAAGACTTCGACCGGATCAGCGCGGGTGCCGACGCGGCTCGCGCGGTCGTGGCGGCGGATCGTGCGGCGATCGAGAACGCGCGCCTGCAACTCTCCTACTGCAACATCGTCGCGCCGCTCGACGGCAAGACCGGTTCACTGCAGGTGCACGCCGGCAACATCGTCCGCGCGAACGACACGATCCCGCTCGTCGTGATCAATGAGGTCCACCCCATCAACGTCCAGTTCGCCGTTCCCGAACGCGACCTCGGTTCTCTGCGCACCGGCGCAATGGGGATGACTGTCGTCGCATCGCCGCAGGGCAGCGGCCCGGCCGAGACCGGCCGGCTGACGTTCATCGACAACGCCGTCGATCCGACAACCGGCACGATCACGCTGAAGGCATCGTTCTCAAATGACGATCGGGCACTCTGGCCGGGCCAGTACGTCAATGTTGCCGTAACGCTTTCGAACCGCCCGAACGCGATCGTCGTTCCGGCGCAGGCGCTGCAGACGAGCCAGCGCGGCCAGTATGTGTACGTCGTGAAGAGTGACAACGGTGTGGAAATGCGGCCCGTGGCCGTGACCCAGCTGGTCGATCAGCAGGCCATCATCGAGCACGGAGTCAGCGCCGGTGAGACCGTGGTCACTGACGGGCAGTTGAAGCTGACACCGAAGAGCAAGGTGGAGATCAAGCAGTCGTTATGACCCGGTTACCGGTTACCGGTTACCTGTTGCCGGTAATGGGTAACCGGTAACCGGTAACCGGTAACCGGTAACCGGGGGTAGCCGGAAACCGGAACATTCAAATGAACATTGCCGCCATCTTCATCAAGCGCCCCGTCATGACGACGCTGGTCATGGTCGCCATCCTTCTGTTCGGCATGATGGCGTACCGCCAGCTGCCGGTCAGCGATCTGCCGAACGTCGACTTCCCGACGATTCAGGTTTCGGCGTCACTGCCGGGCGCGAATCCGGAGACGATGGCCAGCGCGGTGGCCACGCCGCTGGAGCGCCAGTTCTCCACCATCGCCGGCCTCGACACGATGACGTCGGCCTCGGCACTCGGCTCGACGAACATCACGCTGCAGTTCGTGCTCTCGCGCGATCTCGATGCGGCCGCGCAGGACGTGCAATCCGCGATCGCCGCGGCAGGGCGGCAGCTGCCGCCGAACATGCCCGCGCCGCCGTCCTACAGCAAGGTGAACCCCGCGGATTCGCCGGTCATCTACCTTGCGCTCAGCTCCGAGACGATGCCGCTCAATCAGCTCGACGAGTATGCCGAGACGATGATGGCGCAGCGCATCTCGACGGTCGAAGGCGTCGCCCAGGTGCAGGTGTACGGTTCGCAGAAGTACGCGGTCCGCATCCAACTCGATCCGCGCCAGATCGCGACGCGCGGCATCGGCATCGATGAAGTCGCGAACGCGATCCGCAACAGCAACGTCAACCTGCCGACCGGCGTTCTCAACGGACCGCACACCGCTTACACGGTTCAGGCGAATGGACAATTGTTCAAGGCTTCTGACTATCGACTCATCCCTGTCGCGTGGCGCAACGGCGGTCCCGTTCGTCTCCAGGACGTCGGCAAAGTGCTCGACGACGTCGAGAACAATCAGACCGCGGCCTGGTTCCGTGGCAGGCCGGCGCTGATTCTCGCCGTGCAGAAGCAGCCTGGGACGAACGCGGTGGAAGTCTCCGATCGCGTGCGTGCCCTTCTGCCGGTCTTCAGCCGTGATCTGCCGGCGTCGGTGAGTCTCGACATCCATCGCGATCGCGCAGAGTCGATCCGCGCCTCCGTCAACGACGTGAAGTTCACGCTGCTGCTGACGCTCTTTCTCGTCATCCTCGTGATCTTCCTGTTCCTGCGGAACATCTCCGCGACGCTCATCCCGAGCCTGGCGCTGCCAATGTCGATCGTGGGCACGTTCGCGGTGATGTACCTCTGCAACTACTCGCTCGACAACCTTTCGCTGATGGCCATCACGCTGTCGGTCGGCTTCGTCGTCGACGACGCGATCGTCATGCTCGAGAATATCGTCCGGCACATGGAAATGGGCGAGCCACCGATGACGGCCGCACTCAACGGATCGAAGGAGATCGGATTCACGATTCTTTCGATGACGATCTCCCTCGCCGCCGTCTTCATCCCCATCCTCTTCATGGGCGGCATCCTCGGCCGTCTGTTCCATGAGTTCGCGGTGACGATCGGCGCATCGATTCTCGTGTCGGGTTTCGTCTCGCTCTCGCTGACACCGCTGCTGTCCGCGAAGTTCCTCCGCGCGCACGGCCAGGAAAAGCATGGACGCATGTACAAGTCCACCGAGCGTTTCTTCGACGGAATGCTCGGCTTTTACGACCGAGGATTGAAGTGGGCGTTGCGGAATCGCGGGATCACGCTGGTGGTCTCGGCGATCGTCCTCGGCGCAACGGTCTGGCTGTTCATGGCCGTACCGAAGGGCTTCATCCCGAGCGAGGACCAGAACGAAGTGCGCATCAGCCTCGAGGCCGCGCAGGGAACGTCGTTCCCCGAGCTCGTGCGCCATCAGATCGTCGCGATGAACATCGTCGCGAAAGATCCGAACGTGGCAACGTTCTTCTCGTTCGTCGGCCGCGGCGGTGCGGCAAACTCCAGCGTCATCTCGACGCGGCTCGTGCCGAAGAGTCAGCGCAAGGACACGATCGATCAGGTGATGGACAAACTCCGTCCGAAACTCAGCGCGATCCCCGGCTTGCGCATCTCGCTGACGAACCCGCCGCCGATCCGTCTCGGTGGGCGCCAGTCGAATTCGTCGTATCAGTACACGCTGCAGTCCGGAGATACGAACGTCCTCTATTCCGCGTCGCAGGCCATGCTGGACAAGTTGCGCAAGCTGCCCGGTCTCGTCGACGTCAATACCGATCTGTTCATGAAGAACCCGACGCTGACGGTCGACATCGACCGCGATCGCGCGGCGTCGCTCGGCCTGAGCATCAACCAGGTCGAAGATGCGCTTTACTCGGCGTATGCGACGCGTCAGGTGTCGACGATCTACGCGCCGAACAACGC
>DASVHS010000244.1:0-2902 GCA_036382495.1 Thermoanaerobaculia bacterium
CATCTACCGCGATCCGTTCAACGACGCGCTTGCGCTGCTCGAGCTGTACGCGCTGTCGTCAGGAAAGTACGTCGAGCAATACAAACAATGGAGCGCGTTCTCGCAGAAAGCGAGAAAGGCCCAGGAAGACGAAGTGCCGCCGGTCAAGAAGAGAAGAAGACGACGGAGATAACCCACGTCATCCTGAGCCGCGAAGACGGCGAGGGATCTGGGTGGCGGCTCGTCACCACCGCCCAGATCCCTCGCTGTCTTCGCAGCTCAGGATGACATATGGCCATGGAGCCCATCTACCTCGATCATCACGCAACGACGCCGTGTGATCCGCGCGTCGTCGACGCGATGCTGCCGTTCTTCACGGAGAATTTCGGCAATCCGGCGTCGCTCACGCATCAACACGGGCGTCGCGCTGCGAATGCGCTCGAAGACGCGCGCATCACGATCGCGCGCTTCTTCAAGACCCAGCCCAACGAGATTTACTTCACCTCCGGGGCAACCGAGGCGAACAACATCGCGCTGAATATTGTGGAGCCGGGGGAGCACTTCATCACGAGCGCGATCGAGCACAAGTCGATCGTCGCGCCGGCCGAGCGGATGCAGAAAAACGGGATCGAGGTGACGCTTCTCCAGCCCGATCACGAAGGGTTCGTGTCTGCGGACATGATCCGGGCGGCGCTGCGTCCGAACACGCGAATGGTGTCGATCGAGGCGGCGAACGGCGAGATCGGCACGATTCAGCCGACCGAAGAGATTGCGGCGATGTGCCGCGAGCGTGGCGTCCTGTTCCACACCGACATCACGCAGGCAGCCGGCAAGATCGCGATCGACTTCACGACGACGGCAGCCGACATGGCCTCTCTGTCTGCTCACAAGATCTACGGGCCGAAAGGCATGGGCGCGATCTACGTCCGGCGCGGAATCCGCGCAAAACCCCTCTTCGCGGGTGGCGGTCAGGAGCGCGGGCTGCGGTCCGGGACGGTGAACGTCCCCGGCGCAATCGGACTCTCGGTCGCTCTGCAACTGCGCTCGGAGGAGATGATTGGGGAAGCGACGCGGCTCACGGAAATTCGCAACGGACTCTGGGATCGTCTCGTTGCGGAGATTCCGAATGTTTCCGTGAATGGACCGCGGGCGTTAAGATTGCCGGGCAACTTGAACGTCAGCTTCGCTTCGATCGAGGCCGATTCGCTGATCGTGGCCATGCGGCGCTTCTCGTTGTCATCCGGTTCGGCATGCAGCTCCGGCGAGCGCGGGCCTTCGCGCGTGCTGCTGGCGATCGGCGTGAGTGAGGCGATGGCGATGGGATCGGTGAGGATTGGGCTGGGAAAGTCGAACACGGCCGAACACGCGTCGATGCTGGTCGAGGATCTCCGTCGCGTCGTGGCCAGACTCCGGGAGATTTCCGCGGCGTGACTAAGAAGACGAAACAGGAGCTGGGACGGATTCTTCTCGTCGATCATTCGCGCGGCTCGCTTGCGTTTCAGGAGACGATCCTGCGCCGTCGCGGCGTGGCGATCAGCACCGCGCTCGCGGGAAGCGAGGGACTGCAGAAGGCGAAGAGCGAGACGCCCAACCTCATCATCTTCGCGTTCGATCTGTTCGACATGACCGCCCCCGAGTTCTGCCGCGAGATCCGCGGAGACGACAACACGAAGGCGATCTCGCTTCTCCTGGTGTGCGACCGCGATGCGAACGAGCACGGCGACCTCTGCCTGTCGGCCGGCTGCAACGACGTCATCTTCCGTCCGCTGCAGCGCCGCGATCTCGACGAGAAAGTGGAACGGCTGACCTCGATTCCGGTCCGCCGCCAGCTGCGGACGATCACAAAAATCGAAGTCTCCCTCGAAAAGAACGGCCGCTTCGTCCTCGGACGCAGCCTCAACATCTCCGCCACAGGCATGCTGATCGAAGTTGATCGCGTGCTCCCGGGAGAAGAGAATGTGCGCTTGCACTTCTTTCTCCCCGGAGACCCGAAGCCGCTGCAGATCGAAGCCGAGATCCTGCGCGCGGAGTTCTCGGGCACCATGGCAAAATACGGCCTCAAGTTCATGAACCCCAACTCGGAGGAACGCGAGCGCATCGAGCATTTCGTTCACCGCCTCCGCTCCCGTGAGCTCATCTGAATGCCCCGCACAATCAAAGACATCGACGCCGCAATCGCATTGACGAAGGAACAAGACTACCTCCACGCCTTGACTCGATTCGTCGAGATCTACGGGACGAAAGAATCGCCGCCGATCCAGAATCCGAAAGACGCCAGCGGACTTTCGTTCTTTGGATTGTGCGTGGCGCTCGTGCAGAAGAACTACCGGACGGGGATCGACCTCTGCAAGCGTGCCATCGATCTCGAGTTCTACAACGGTGACCACTACGCGAACCTGGCGCGCGTCTACACCGCGCAGGGCAACCGCAAGAAAGCCGTCGACACGGCCGAGCAGGGACTTAAGCTCGTGCCGGAACACGACACGCTGCTGGAAGTCCGCAAGGAGCTCGGCGTGCGCTCGCGGCCTCCGGTCCCGTTCCTCGATCGATCGAACCCCGTCAACGTTTCACT
Organism: Thermoanaerobaculia bacterium; assembly: GCA_036382495.1. Taxonomy (GTDB): domain Bacteria; phylum Acidobacteriota; class Thermoanaerobaculia; order Gp7-AA8; family Gp7-AA8; genus DASVHS01. Next base: position 2,552 of record DASVHS010000244.1, read on the forward strand.
CGGTCACGCGCGCCATTCGGCGAAGCGGACGCCCGACGACGACCGCAAGAAGCGGTAGCCGCTTCTGTGTGGCCGCGGGCTTCAGCCCGCGGAGTGCCGGCTGAAGCCGGCACCCACACAGAACCTCAAGACCGATAAGTCCGCACGAGTGTTTCCGCGTCGGCGCCGAGCCGCCATCGCGTGATGATCGACCAATTTGTCCAGGCCGTGCGCAGCACTCCCTTTTCGAGAAACCGGCGGCCCGATGTGGTGACGGCGAGCGGAAGGATCGTCGCATTGCGCTTCATCCGCGTCGCCAGCTCGTAGTCTTCCATCAGCGGGATCTCGCGATAGCCGCCGTCTCGAAGAAAT
>DASVHS010000245.1:0-4305 GCA_036382495.1 Thermoanaerobaculia bacterium
CAGGCTCCCGCGAGCGATACGTCGTCCGACTGAACTCGCGGAAGATCGCGCCCGAACAACGGCACGTCGAGCGCAGTCGCGTGCAGCAATTCGATCGCCCTGCGCATCTGTCCCGACGCGAAGATGATCGACAACTCGAACGTGACGCGTTCCGCCGCGACATTGCTGATGAGCGCCGCCCGGGGACGGATCGCCTCGAACGTCGCCGGATCGATCTCGAACCGATACTTGATCGCCATCCGAACGGCCTTGAGGCAGCGCAGCGGGTCATCATCGAAGTTTTCTGCTCTGATCATCCGCACGAGACGGCGTTTCAGATCACCCTGCCCGTCATGCGGATCGAGGAGTTCCCCGCTGCCGATCGGAAGAGCCATCGCATTCACGGTGAAGTCGCGTCGCGCAAGATCGGCGTCGATGTCGTGGTCGAGAGTCTCGGCGAAGTCGTAAACGTGCCCGCCGTCCACGACGCGCCAGGCACTCAGATGCTCGCCGGTGCCGAGGCGGATGACGCGCCTGCTGATCGATTGCGCGCAGAGCCGTGGATCGTCGCAGGCGATGTCGACGTCATTGGGCTCGATGGCGAGGAGCAGGTCGCGGATCGCGCCGCCGACCACGAATGTTTGAGGAGGAAGGTCTTTCAGTCGAGGAAATCGGCGCAGGAGCTCGTCACGCAACATGATTGCGCAGCGTGCCGATGCCTTCGATCTCGACCTCGACCTCGTCGCCGGCGACAAGCGGACCGACGCCCGACGGCGTGCCGGTCAGGATCACATCTCCAGGGCAGAGCGTCATCACGCTCGTGATGAACTCGATGAGGAAGTCCGGCTTGAAGATCATGTCGCGCGTATTGCCGTTCTGTTTCACGACACCGTTGACGCGCGTGACGAGGCTCAGCGCCGACGGGTCGAGATCGGTCTCGATCTCCGGTCCGATCGGGCAGAACGTGTCGAAGCTCTTCCCCCTTGTGAACTGCACGTCTTTTTTCTGCAGGTCGCGAGCAGTCACGTCGTTCGCGCACGTGAAACCGAGGACGACGTCGCGCCATTGAGCGCGCGGGATATTGCGCGCGCGGTGGCTGATCACGATCGCCAGCTCGCCTTCGAAGTCGACGCGCTGCGACTGCGGCGGCCGGATGATCGTCCCGCCCGGCGCGATCACCGCACTGGGCGGCTTGAGGAAGAGGATCGGCTCGGATGGAGCCTCGTTGCCGAGCTCTTTCGCATGCTCGGCGTAGTTGCGGCCGACGCATACGATCTTGCTCGGCGCCACAACGTTCGTTGGATCCGACGGGATTGCATTTTCGTCGACGAAACGCGCCAGCTTCATGGGCCCCTACGTTATCATTCACGGCCGATGGCGCAGACGACATTGTTTTCCCGCGAGCAGATCCAGAAGCGCGTCGCGGAAATGGGCAGGCAGATCAGCGGGGACTTCGCCGGCGTTGAGCTCATCGCCCTGTGCGTGCTCAAGGGCGCCGTTTTCTTCTGCACGGACCTCGTGCGCAACATGTCGGTCGACGTCGCCCTCGACTTCATCCAGATCTCGAGTTACGGCAACCAGAAGTTCTCGTCCGGCGTCGTGACGATCCTGAAAGAACCGCAGCTCGACATGCGCGGCAAGTCCGTGCTGATCGTCGAAGACATCATCGACAGCGGCCTGTCGATGCGCGAAGTCTTCAACTACATCGAGAGCCGCGGCGCCGCGAAGGTCAAGACCGCGACGTTTCTCGACAAGCCCAAGGCGCGCAAAGTGCCGTTCAACGCGGATTACGTCGGCTTCTCGATCGAGCCGCAATTCGTTGTCGGCTACGGCCTCGACTTCGCCGAGAAGTACCGGAACATCCCCGAGGTGCAGGTCCTCTCGGACTAGGGAACCTAGCCTTTCAGGTATCCGGTCGCGAGCAGTACGAGCATCAGCGCACCGAGCGCGTAGCGGTAATAGATGAACACAGCAGTCGTGTGCGTCCGCAGGTAGCGGATGAGAAACCAGATCGACGCGTAGCCGGAGATGAACGCGACAACGATCCCCACGATGACCGCCGTCCAGCCCACCGCAACGAGATGCGCACGCTCGTGGATCAGCTCGAGCATCCCCGCACCGCCCACCGCCGGAATGCTGAGCAGGAACGAGTAGCGCGCCGCCGTCGGCCGATCGATCCTGCGGAAGAGCGCGGCCATGATCGTCGATCCGCTGCGCGACGAGCCGGGGATCAGCGCGAGACATTGCCCGATGCCGATCGCGATTCCATCAGCGACCGTCATATCCTCGAAGTTCCGCAGCTCCTTCCGCCTCGCATACACCTCGGCGACCTGCAGCAGGACGGCGATGACGATCACCATCGTCGTGATCACCCACAATCCGCGGAACGTCGACTCGATGTGCTTCTTCAGCAGGAGCCCGAGGATGACGATGGGGATCGTTCCGATGATCACGAGCCACGCTTCGCGCGAATCGGTGTCCGCGAGCGGACGCCGCGACGCCAGTCCGCGAAAGAACCCGGCGATGAGCCGGAGGATGTCCTTCGCAAAATAGATCAGCGCGGCGAGGAGCGTTCCAAACTGAATGACCGCCGAGAATGCCGCGCCCGGATCGCCCCAGCCGAGGAGAACGGGAACGATTTCGAGGTGGGCGGTGGAAGAGACGGGGATGAATTCGGTGAGGCCCTGCACCAGGCCCAGAACGATCGCTTCGATGATTGACATTTGAATTCAGAATTCAGAATGCAGAATTAAGAATTTAGAAACGAGATCCTTTCTCTCAATTCTTCATTCTGAATTCTGCATTCTGAATTCATCCTTTCTACATTTCCCAGATGACCGGCAAAACCAAAGGCCGCCGCCCCATCGTCTTGCGAAAGAATCGTTTCAAAACAGCGCGCATCTTTTCCCGAAGCAGATCGGAATCCCGCAATTCGTCTGCTCCTCCTTCGGCAAACATGCCAACGAGCTGGCGGCGCACTTCATCCAGCACATCCTGACTGGCATCGACATGAACGAGACCGCGGGTGATGATCTCGGGATCGCGGATGAGACGGCCGTTCGAATCGACGGCCACAACCACGATCACGAATCCATCCTCGGCGAGATGCTGGCGGTCGCGGACCACGACTTCCGGCACTTCCTCCGCCTCGGCATCGATGAAGACTTTGCCGTGCGGGACGCGATCTTCGAGAACGCGGATCTCGTTGTCCTCGATCTGGGCCACCTGCCCATTCGTGATCACCGTGCCGTGCAACACGCCGACCGATTGCGCGAGCCGGGCGTGGTGAATCAGATGGCGAAGCGTGCCGTGAATCGGGATCATGAACTTCGGCCGCGTCATGTTGAGCATGAGCTTCAGCTCTTCCTCGCACGCGTGACCGGACACGTGGACATCCGGATGCTCGTGTGAGATGACTTCGGCACCGCGTCGATAGAGGTTGTCGATCACGTGGGCGACTGCGCGCTCGTTGCCGGGGATGGTCCTTGCGGAGATGACGACCGTGTCGCCTTGCTCGACGTGAATCTGTTTGTGCTCGCCGATCGACATGCGCGAAAGCGCGGATGAAGGCTCGCCCTGCGTTCCGGTGGTCATGATCACGATCTTGTTCGGCTCGAGGTCGGGAGAGCTGGCGCGTGCCTCGCGCGGGAAGCGGATGTAACCGAGCCGCTCGGCGGTCTCGATGTTGTCGACGAGCGAACGTCCGATGAGCAGAACCTTCCGATTGAAGCGGCGGGCCGTATCGATGACCTGCTGCACGCGATGGATGTGCGACGCGAACGTCGTGGCGATGATGCGTCCCTTCGCGTTGGCGAAGATGCGATCGAGCGCCCCTCCGACGACGCGTTCCGACGGACCGTGGCCGGGCACAAGTGCGTTCGTGGAGTCGCTGAGCAGCGCCAGAACGCCGCGCTCGCCGTACTCCGCAAATCTTGCGATGTCGGTCGGCTTCGAGTCGATCGGCGTGTGATCGATCTTGAAGTCGCCGGTATGGATGATCGTGCCGGCGGGAGTCGTGATCGCGAAGCCGACGGCGTCGATGATCGAGTGCGTGACGCGGATCGGCTCGATGCGGAACGGTCCGACCTCGACGACGTCGCGCGGCCCGATTTCGTGCAGTTCGATGTCCTCGATACCGAACTCGTCGAGCTTGTCCTTGACGAAGCCGAGCGTCAGCGGCATTCCGTAAACGGGAAGCGGCGTCCGCTCAACGAGGAACGGCACCGCGCCGATGTGATCCTCGTGGCCATGCGTCAGAAACAGCGCGCGGAAACGCGACGCGTTCTCGAAGATGTACGACATGTCGGGAACGATCACGTCCACGCC
>DASVHS010000246.1:0-2890 GCA_036382495.1 Thermoanaerobaculia bacterium
CGTGAGATCGGGGCGAAGTCCGGACGTATGCGTGAGCAGATGCCGGATCGTGATCTCGTCGCGCCATCCTCCGGTGAATTCGGGGACATATGTTTTCGCCGGCGCGTCGATCGCGATCTTCCCCTGCTGAATCAGCAACCAGATCGACGGCGCGGTCGCGGTCACCTTCGTGATCGACGCCGCATCGTAGATTGTGTCCTCGCTGTTCTTTTCGACGGCTGGGACGAGCGCGCGGTTGCCGTACGCGCGGTGGTAGGCGACACCGTTGTGTTCCATCCACAGGACTCCGCCGGGGATCTGGTGCTGGAGAATCGCCTGCTCGATCCGCGCGTCGATCTCGCGCAGCTTCGCGTGATCGAACGTCTGATCGATATTCGTCGACGACGCGCACGCGGCGAGAAGCGCGAGAAAAAAGAAGCGCCGCCGATGAGGGCGGCGGCGCTCCATTGGGAGATCGAAAAAGCTCATCAGAACATCAGACGGAACCCGAGCTGCAACGTGCGCGGCGGCGACAGCGCATTCGGCGCACTGCTGGGGCTCGCCGTCATTACAACCCTCCGAACGCGGCGTCGCGTTCAAGCCCGGTATCGGTGTTCCGGATCGTGATCGTCACGCCGGGAAGCGCGCCGCCGGAACTGTCGGTGACAGTGCCCTGGATCGTGCCAGTGACCGTCTGAGCTCGGGTGGGTAGTGAGAGAGCGAAGACTGCGAGGACAATGAGAGCGCGCGCTATCGCGCGACAAGCTGGACTCATGAGCTCCCCTCCACTTCAAATTGTTTGGAATGCCGGCTACGAGTGGGGGAACGCTACGTCTTGTCACGAAGCAGTGTCAAGTCGGTGTAAAGAATTCATTTCGGTCGTGGTCTGGTTTGAAGGCGGACTTTGTAACAGGCTAGGGTTTGCGCCGCTCTTTCGGGCCAGTGCGTTTTCGATGGGTGATGTCCCCCACCTCATCCCCGCGCGTTCGTGGCTTCGACACGACCCGTTCCAGCTTCTTGCAGATATGCGGCTTGACGACCACACCGGCGGCGGGCTCCTTCAGTTCGAACACCTCGCCGCAGCGTCCGCACAACACGTTTCGCGAGCCCATAGGGAACTGCAATTATAGCCCTCGACGTGTTTTCTTCGGACAAGATCGCGTCGATTTTCGGCTCGTATTCGACTCTCTCGGCGGTAGGCGCATTCCACATGACAAGGATCACCGCAGGGAGCGACGTGCACCCGAACGCCTTCATCACGCCTGAGTAACCGCGTGCAGCTTTCTACGGATGGTTGGGAGCCGTACAACCTGGGGAACCTAGCGGCGACGTGGCCCCGTAGCCCATCGAAGTCCGCCGACGAAAAACAGCGCCGCGACAAGCGCGACGGCTATGGCTTGCATGGGCGATCCGGCAAGGAACCCAATCGCGGCGAACATGCCGAGAAGCACGGCGATGCAGATTACGTAGACGCCAGATGCTCTCGGGTTGCGTTTAAGATCGGAGCGCGGCATTCGGATGATGTAACAGGGTCGCCCGCGAAACTAGACCACGACCATCACTTCTGAATTCCTTCGCCGCGTTTGAACAGACCGGGGATGGTCACAGGCAACTTTCCACTGACCGGCGCTTCGCCGAAAACCGCTTTCACGACCGCGCGCTGCATCACCGGCTGGATTCCGTACGCGCAGATGTACGTCTGGAGTTGCGAGAGGTCGCGGATCACGTACGGACTGCCGAATGAAATGGCGATCGTCTTCACATTCGGCGGGATCTGCTCCATCGCAAACCTCGCCGACTCCGGGACGGCCATGTGGCCCGCCCCGGAGCGGGCGCGGACGGCCAGCGCGAGGATGACGACATCCGCGTTCTGCGCAGCGACGGCGAAGGTCTTCACTTCCTCGTGGCGCGAACGTGCGTCGAGCATGAACGTCGCCGGCTTCACATCGAGACGTTGCGCGACTTCCTTCTCCACATCGGCAAGCGGATTGCCGAGCTCCGGGAAATCGCTGACGCTGAGGATGACCACGCGCGAAGTCTTCGACAGCGGCAGAGCGCCGTCTTGCTCCCGCAGCAGCGTCACGGCGCGCTGGGCGATCTCCTGGGCGACGCCTCGATGCGCCTCGGCGTCGAGGATCTTGAAAATATCTTCCTGAGATCCGCCGGAGCCGGCCACCTTCGCCTTCGCGGCAAGGATGCGCCGCACCGATTCATCGATGCGCGATTCAGGGATGCGTCCGCTGCGCACGGCCGCCTTGATCGCGGCGATCGCCGCATCGGTATTGGCCGATTTCAGAATCTGATCTTCACCGGCCTCGATCGCTTTGACCGCCGCCTCGCCCGCCTCGTAGTGCGCGACGAGCCCACCCATATCCATCGCGTCGGTGATAACCAGTCCGTCGAAGTGCAGTTCCTTGCGAAGAAGGTCGGTGATGATCGCGTGCGAGAGCGTCGCCGGCTCGGTCCCGTTCTTCTCCGTCTCGTGGTCGAGCGTCCCGTATGGATTCTCCTCGCTCGCGGCCACGTGCTCGCGAACGGGCACGGGTGTCGGATCGAGAGCGGGTACGGCCAGGTGGCCGATCATGACCGAGGCCACTCCGGCATCGACCGCAGCGCGAAACGGAACCAGCTCGATCCGATCGAGCCGTTCGCGCGTGACGTCGAGAACCGGCAGTGAACGATGCGAGTCGACGTGCGTATCACCGTGGCCGGGAAAATGTTTTGCGGTGGCCAGCACGTGCTCCGACTGAACACCCCGAATGAATGCCGCGACAAACCGCGCCACGTCGTTGGGATCCTCGCCGAAGCTGCGCGCGTTGATGACCGGGTTGTCGGGATCGACGTTCACGTCCGCGACGGGCGCGAGGATGTGATTCACCCCGATCGCCTTCGCCTCACGCGCCGTAATTTT
>DASVHS010000247.1:0-13591 GCA_036382495.1 Thermoanaerobaculia bacterium
GCTCGGCGGGGTCGCGACCGTGCTCACCTTTGTCATCTGGTCGTCCGTGTCGTACACACATGGCGCGTGGCCGGCGATTCTGGCGTGGGTCTCCGTCTTCGTGGTGCTGTATCTCGCAGCGGGCTGGCGGCTCGCCGGGCCTACGACCGTCGTGGCGGGTGTGATCCTGTTCATGTTTCCAGTTCTGGCGATTCGCGAAGACGCGACCGCATCGCCTGCAGTGCTTTTCGGCGTCCTGTTCGTGCTCCTAGCACTCATCGCGGCGTTCGCGATCGCGCGGCGCCAGGGTCTCGTTTACTTCGTCGGCGCGTTCTTCGCGATCGTCACCGAAGGCATCTGGTCAGCGAGGCATCTCGATGCCGCGCGACTCAACGCCGGTCTGCTCACGTACGGCGCGTTCGCACTGCTTTTCCTCGGCGTCCCGGTCATCGCGAGACGTTTCAATCGAACACTGACGCCGGACGGCGGCACAGCGATTACGGTCATCCTCAGTTTGCTCGTTCTCTTCTTCCTCACCGGTCACGGAATCGCGTCGGGCGCGCTGTGGGGACTGGCGCTACTTCTGGCGATAACGCTGACGGGCACGTTCATCGAGGCGGCCGCATCGTGCCGCCCGTGGCTCGTCGCGATCGTGGTCGTCCTCGGTTGGGTCGTGCTGGCATCGTGGTGGACGCAAGCGCCTCTCGCCGCGTCACTTGTTCCGGCGCTGACGGTCGTGGCGATCTTCGCGGTCGTCGCGTTGATCGGAAGCGTGTGGTCGGCGCGAACGGCCGAGAGTGGCGAGTTCGGCTACACCGCTCATCTCGCGATTGCCGGTCACCTCTTCCTCGTCCTCGTTGCCTCGCAGCCACAATTGTCGATTCCGCCGTGGTCGATGTTCGCCGTGCTCGCTCTTCTCGACATCGCGATCGGAACCTCTGCGCTGTATTTGCGCCTGGGATCGCTCGTCATCGGTGGAGTGATCGGATCGCAGCTGGTCCTCATGACATGGGCGGCCACCGTCAGCGCGATGCCGTGGCCGGACGTCGCATTGTTCTCAACCGTCGTTGTCACCGCATATGCGATGGTGTGGCTGGCACTGGCGGACAAGATGGCAATCCGTCCGCCGACGACTTTTCGATGGGCCGCAATCCTCGCTCCGTTCCTGGCGCAGATCGTGGCGATGATCGCGGGTGACAGTCCACACACGCCGCTGTTCGTCAGCCTGCTCGGAACACATGCGGTGCTGCTCCTCGCGATCATGGCCCTGGCCTGGTCGACCGAGACGCACGCGATCCTGGTCGCGGCTGTCCCGATGACCGCGATCGCAACCGCGCTTGCGCGAACGTCGACGCCTTCGCGCGAGTTCACGTTCGCATCCGTTTTCTACGCACTCTTCCTCGCCTATCCGCTGCTTCTCGGCAAACGTGCAAGGCGCGAATTTGCGCCGTATCTCGCCGCGGTGCTCGCCGGCTTACCGTTCTTCTTCTTTACGCGTCACGCGATGATCGACGCCCAGCTCGACTGGATGATTGGCGTGCTTCCGGTCGCGCAGGCACTGCTGATGCTCGTCCTGCTGCTGCAACTGTTGAAGATCGAGCCGCCGAGCGGCCGACAGCTCACTCGACTGGCGACGGTCACCGGCGCGGCGCTCGCGTTCATCACCGTCGCCATTCCGCTGCAACTCGAGAAGCAGTGGATCACGATCGGCTGGGCGCTCGAAGGCGCAGCGCTCGTGTGGTTGTTCACGCGCATTCCGCATCGAGGACTTCTGATCTGGGCCGGCGGCTTGATGTCGGTCGTGTTCGTGCGACTGGTGCTGAACCCGGCGCTGCTCGAGTACCACCCGGCCAGTCACACGCCCATCATCAACTGGTACCTTTACACGTATCTCGTCGCGGCGGCTTCGTTCTTCGTCGCCGCCTGGCTATGGCCGCGAGCGATCAAGTGGGGAGTGCCGGCGGGCAACGCGGCTGGGACGATCCTCTTGTTCTTCCTGCTGAACATCGAGATTGCCGATTTCTTTTCGAGAGGACCGACGCTGACGTTCAACTTCTTCTCGTCGTCGCTCGCACAGGATCTGAGCTACACGATGGGCTGGGCGGTCTTTGCGATCGCGATGCTCGTCGCGGGAATCGTTCTCCACACGCGCGCGGCAAGAGTCGCGGCGATCCTGCTGCTCGTCGTCACGATTCTGAAATGCTTCCTCCACGACCTGGCACGCCTCGGCGGCCTTTACCGCGTCGGCTCACTCCTCGGTCTCGCCGTGTCGCTCGTTCTCGTGGGCCTGCTGCTGCAGAAGTTCGTGATGAGCAAGAGCGTTCCTGTCGCGGAAGAACCGGCATGAGAGCGCGACGATTGACAGTGATCGTGCTGCTCATCGCAGCCACGGCGCTCGGCGATTTTCAGCATCAGCGGACGATCACCCCTGCCGGCCCCGGTCCGAATCGTCTCGACGTCGATGTAACGCTCCTCGCCGGTTCAGCGCCAGGCTTCCCCGATCTGCGACTGTTCGACGGGTTGGGCCGCGAGGTGCCGTATCTCGTCATTCAGCCGCCGAATCGCGAACGCCGCTGGACGGGTTCGGCGATGCTCAACGTGGCGTCGACAAAGACGACCAGCGGATTCGAAGCTGACCTTGGAGCGCTCCGGCAGATCGACCGGCTGCGCCTCAACAGCATCCGCGCGCCCTACTTGAAGCAGGTCACGCTCGAGGCGAGCGGCGATCGATCGCATTGGACGCTGCTCGCCGACACGACGGTGTTCGATCTTCCCGATCAGAACCTCCGGCGCGCCGAGATCGCATTCGATCCCGGCTCGTATCGATATTTGCGCGTCACATGGAACGATCGAAACAGCGCCCGCGTCACGCGACCGGCTTCCGTGGAGGCGCGTCTCTACGAGGCACTTGCCCCCGCTGAACCGGTGCGGGCGAATCTTCCGGTGCGGAAACTGTCGAGTGAGCCGGGAAAGAGCCGCTATCGGCTCGATCTCCCCGGCCCGCACCTGCCGATCGACGCGATCGAAGTGAACAGCGGCGGTGGCGATGTGTTTCGCAACGCGACGATCACCGAGCCACAGCTGACGAACGGCGCGATCGTGCCGTCGACGCTCGGCTCCGCGTTGTTACGCCGAGCGGTCCGCAACGGATTCGTCGCGTCGGAGACGGCGATTCCGGTTGCGCCGCCGTCGGGCCGCGAGCTCGAGCTCGTGATCGATGATGCGTCGAATCCGCCCATTCCTGATCTGACGGCGACAGCGCGGTTTTCCCCGCAGCCGTGGATTTACTTCGAGGCGGCGAGCGCGGCGCTGGTGGCGCGATACGGCGACGATCGGCTTGCCGCCCCGCATTACGACCTCGAAGCAGCGCGTCGATACGTGGGACGCGATCCCGTCCTTCCGGCGCGCTGGAACATCGACGCGGCCGCCGTGACGGCGAAGGCGCAGCAGAACAACGGGACGCCGCTGCCGGCGTTCGGACCGGTCATCGACCGTTCAGGATTTCGCGTCGCACGCCAGCTCCAGAACGCGGAGCGCGGTCTTGTCGTGCTCTCACTCGACGCCGATGTGCTGTCGGTCAGCCGCAACCTCGCCGACATCCGCATCGTCGACAAAGAGAATAGACAAGTTCCGTACGTCGTAGAGCATCGCGATGAGCCGCTCACGATTCGCCTGAAGATGCCGCCGCGCAGCGAGAATCCGAACGGCGTGTCGCGATACCACCTCGAGCTTCCTTATGCAACATTGCCCGGCGGAACACGCCTTGTCCTGACCACGTCGGCACGCGTCTTTGAGCGCTCCGTTCGTATCGTGCGCAGCGCGGACGATCAACGCGGCCGCGAAGAGATCGAGCTTGCCGGCGCTGACTGGCGCAACACGACGCCGGAGATGGCCGCGGCACCACTCACGTTCGACGTGTCGCTGTATGGCGTTCACGGCATCGACATCGTCGTCAATGAAGGGGACAACGCGCCGCTGCCGATCACGTCGGCCGAGCTTCTACTGCCGTCGTTCGCGCTCCGATTCAATCACCCCGGCGGCGCGCTCGCGATCGTCTACGGCAGGAGCGACGCATCCGCACCGCGCTACGACCTGGCGCTGCTCGCACCGCGCCTCCTGACCGAGCCCGCGCGCTCAATCTCGATCGCGAAGCCGCAAACGACGGGCGACGAAACAGGGAACGGCCAGGCGAAGTATTTCTGGATCATCATCGCCGCCGCGGCGATCGTGCTGCTCGTCCTCTTAGCGCGCCTGCTCAGTTCCGCTTTCAAAGAACCGGGCTCGCTCGGAGAGACACCACGTAGCGGCGATTCGCCGCGCTGACCAGCGCGGAAATGTCCTGACCACGATCAGATGCGTGAGCACTGCCGCGTTCAGCAACGCGACGATCAACAACGAGTGCGGCCGGTCGAGAGACGGGACATGCGTGAAAGGCCAGTGCATGAACATCCAGTCAACGCCCGACACGAGAACGATCTGCGCGAAATCACGAAAAGCGGCGCGGCGACGGGCCCGTGCGACGGCGCGGCGTGAGTCGAAATGCACCGCTGGCGGACACGCGACCGGTGCGATGCCGGGAAGCAAATCTCTCCTCGCCATTGTGTTTAGTTCGACACGCAGGCGAGGAGAGAAATTCCTAATAACTTGCCAGACCCGGCCGTATTTGCCCGCCCGGATCCTTCGCCGTCTTCGCGGCTCAGGATGATCGGTCTTCGCTGTCACCTCATCCTTATGGTCTGCGCGATGTAATCACCATCCGCGTCCCGATACGCCTTCACCAGCACGCTGTCGTTGACGTTGAGATGGTCCGCTGTCGTGTAGCTGCCGCTCTTCGTGCGCACCGCGAAATCATCCGTAACATAGAGCTGGATGACGCGACCCGACGTCCGATCGCGAATGCTCAGCGTCGGCGCGTTCTGCAGCGTCTCCGTCACCGTTCCTGAAACCGACACGGTGACCAGTTCCGCACCGTACGCCGTGCCATCTGCCGGCGGTGTCGTCGAATTCGGTGCGGGCGAGAACACGTCCTCGTTGAAGCGAACGGTCGTCGCCAAAAACACCTGCGAGTTGGCGCCGTAGCTGCCGCTGATGTCGACGCGATCGCCGATCTGCAGATCCGCGGCGCGAACGCGACGACCCGTCGAGTCATACGCGCGGCTCATGTCGACACGTGCGACGCCGCGACCGGTATCCACCTGCGCTGTGTCTCCGGCCCGATCGATTTTCGTTACGCGTCCGGCGAGCGACGAAACGCGAGCGCCGCCGCCTTCCTGAACGCTCTGCGTGACCTCGATCGAGCGCGCCCGAATCTCGCGATCGGTCGTCGTGTTGCCATCCGAGTCGATCCGGACGCGGTCGCCCACTTCGAGGTTGCCGACTTCGTAGCGATCACCGCGATACGTCACCGGCGTGCTGTTCGCTGTTCTGACGTTGAAGATCTCGCGGCGATCCGTCTCCACGACGATGCGGTTGTCGGCCGCGTTCACCTGGCGAATCACGCCCTCGATTGTCCCGTACACGGTCGCGGTGCTACCGACCGTCGGCGTCGAAATCCCGACGCTCGGTGAACGAGTGTCGCCGACGCCGGTCTGCGGCGCCGGAACTGTGCGGCCAAGCAAGGTGATCTGATCGGCCCGGATCTCACCGGCGGCTCGCCCGACTCCTCGTATCTCGAGCCGATCACCTTCCCGGACATTCGCAAAGCCCTTGGAGCCGAGGAAGAGTTCGGGCTTGCCGTTGATGACGTCACCAAAGCCGTTGAACTGCGTCGACACGGAATCGGTCACCACCCTGATCTGTCCGTACCGATCGTCCTCGGCCTGAATCTGTAGCTCTCCGCTGGCGTCGTCGACCTCGACGGCTGTGCCGACGATGCTGCCCGGCATACCTTCGACGATGTCCGCGGACGTCCGCCACACCGTTCGGCTCTGTCCCAGCGCGGGAAGCGTCGCCAGCAGTGCGGCGAGAAGAATGATTGAGTTGCGCAGACTTCGCGTCATTTGAACCTCCTGATACTGCTTAGACGCGCAAAGACTACGCCACCGTTACGGTGTGACGGCGGCCTTCAGCCCGCCGATCGTGTCCAGACCTCTCGCCCGCCGATGAATGCCCGCGAAACCAGGCGATCGTCGCCCATGAAAATCAGCCCGGCCAGCAGGTCCTGAATCGACGAGGCGCGCTCGCTGCGCAACGCGATCAGCGGTGTGGCCTGCAGGTCGAGGACCACGAAATCGGCCGATTTGCCCGTTTCCAGGCTACCGGTCTCGTTCTCCATCGACAGCGCCCGAGCGCCGCCGAGCGTCGCCAGGTACCAGAGCTGATACGGACTGAGCGAGATGTTCTGCACCTGTTGCACTTTGTACGCGTCGGCCATCGCGGTGAACATCGACGGAGTCGTGCCGGCGCCGATGTCGGTGCCCAGTCCGACGAGCACGCCGGCCTCGAGGACGTGATGCAGGCGAAACAGTCCGCTGCCCAGGAAGAGGTTCGAGTTCGGACAGTGCGCGACGCGCGCATCGCGGCGATGCAGCAGATCCAGCTCTTCCTCGGTCAGATGAACGCCGTGCGCAAGCACAGTGCGATTGCCGAGGAGACCGTAGCGGTCGTACACGTCCGCGTATTCGGCCTCCGGAAAAAGCTCATGCACCCATTCCACTTCACTTCGATTCTCCGAGATGTGCGTCTGCACGTAAACGTCAGGAAACTCCTTCTTCAGTGCACCTGCCGCCTCCAGCAGCTCCGGCGTGGATGTCGGCGCGAAGCGCGGCGTCACTGCGTAATGCAGCAGTCCGCGGTTGTGCCACTTCTTCAGGAGCGATCGGCTCTGCTCGTACGAATCGCGCGGGTTCTCGAGCAGGTAGGGCGGCGCGTTGCGGTCCATCATCGTCTTACCGATGATTCCGCGAAATCCTGTGCGCTCCGCTTCCTCGAAGAAGATGTCTGTCGCTTCCTGGTGGATCGTCGAAAACACGAGCGCGCAGAGAGTTCCGTTTCGCAAAAGCTCCGCGAAGAACGCCTGGGCAACGCGGCGCGCGTATTCGGGATCGGCGAACTTTGCTTCGGTCGGGAACGTGTATCGGTTCAGCCACTCCAGCAGATGACCGCCGTACGAACCGATCATCTCGAGTTGCGGCGCGTGCAGATGCGTATCGATGAAGCCGGGCGAGATCAGCGCCTGACGACCGAGGTTGATGATGTCGCCAGGGGGATGGTCGGTCCAGGGACCGACCGCAGCGATGCGGCCGTCATCGACAGCAACGAAGCCATCGTCGTGCGTGACAAAACTCGCGTCGACGCCTTCGGTGAAGGGATCCGAGACCGGCGTGAACAGGCGCGCGCGGTAGATCTTCACGCGCGCATTTTACAGGCCGCCCGCTGGAATCTCTGATCGAGTTTAGAGATTCCCCAGCTCCTCTTCATCGATCATCGGCGTGACGAGCTTCTCGAGCACCATCGCCTGCTGTTTTCCGGCAAGCGCGGGCGGCTCGGAAGTCTCGACGACTTCGAGTTGGTCGAGCGAAGTGGAAAGCGCGAGCGAGCTCTGCGCGATGCCGTCCAGGAAGCTCATCTCCGAGGCTACGATGGATGGCTCGGAACGGCGGCGAGCGCGTTCTTCAGCTTCGCGGAACGCCTGCTCGAACATCAGCAGCGTCGATTCCAGCTTGAGATACAGCTCGGACGTGGCGCGGACATCCTCCAGGCAGTAGGTCGCGATGTCTTCATGACGTCCCGCGCGATACAGCGTTTCGACCGCGCGGCCGTCCATGCCGTCGCTCTTCGAGCTCACGATGCCGAACGATTTGCACGCGAGGTCGAGATTGAAGCGCATTTGGCGCGGACTGACAGTGCCGTTGAAATTCAGCACCTCGCGCAGATCGCAATTCGGGTGAAAGCGGTAGCGATTTCCGACGAGGTCGCGCTTGGGTTGCACGCCGTGGATCGCGGAGCGGATCATCAGGAACGGTCCGTCGAACTGCCGGCCGTTGAAGGAGATGAAGCGATCACCCTTGTCGAGGAAATCCCAGAACTTCTCGAGGATCTGCTTCTCGGTTCCGGAGATGAGCGTGCGATTTCCGTCCTTGCGGACCACCACGTCGGTCTGCCCGGGAACCTCGTACATCGCGCACGAGCGTCCGGTCTCAGCGTTCACGACACCGATCGCGACGATGCGGCCGGTGAACGGCGACAACGCACCGCGTCGTTTCTCTTCCTCCGCCTCCGCTTCGTTCATTCCCTTGATCAGGTATTCGCGAACGTAAGCGTCGTGCTCTTCCCACGGAGTCCCAACGGTCTCGATGTCGATGACGAGTTTTTTCATGGGGCGATGTGGTTATTGTAAACGCGAACGTCATTCCGAGCGCCGTAGAGCGCGAGGAATCTGGGTGGCGGCCCGTTTCCACCACCCAGATTCCTCGCCGTCTTCGCGGCTCGGAATGACGTCAGGCGATTTTCAGCTTATCCACCAACTCCTTGACCGCCGCCGCCGACTTGTCGAGCGCTACCTTCTCGTCGCTCGTCAGCTTGATCTCAATGATCTTCTCCATGCCGTTGCGGCCGAGCTTCACCGGCACTCCGACAAACAGCCCGTTGTAGCCATATTCGCCCTGCAGATAGACCGCACAGGGAAGAATCTTGCGTTTGTCCTTGAGGATGGCCTCGACCATTTCGACCGTCGCGGCTGCCGGGGCGTACCAGGCGGACGTCTTGAGCAGGTTGACGATCTCCGCGCCACCGTTTCGCGTACGGTCGACAATCGCGTCGATCCGATCCTTGGCCATCAGCTCGGTGATCGGAATTCCAGCGACTGTAGAGTAGCGAGGCAGCGGTACCATCGTGTCTCCGTGACCGCCGAGGACGAATGCGTGGGTGTTTTCGACGGAGACGCCGAGCTCCATGGCGATGAACGCACGCATGCGGGCGGAGTCGAGAACGCCGGCCATTCCGATCACGCGCTCGCGCGGGAACTTCGATACGCGACGCGCCACTTCGCACATCGCATCGAGCGGGTTCGAGACGATCACGAGAACGCACTTCGGCGAGCGACTGGCGACCTCGCGCGTGACCTGCGAGACGATCTCCTCGTTCTTCCACAGAAGATCATCGCGGCTCATGCCCGGCTTTCGCGGAAGGCCGGCCGTGATGACGACGACATCCGAGTTCTCGGTGCCGTCGTACGTGTTCGTACCTCGAAGAATGGAGTCGTACTTTTCTACCGGTGCGGTCTCCATCATGTCGAGCGTCTTGCCCTGCGGCACGCCTTCGATGATGTCGACGAGAACGACGTCCGCCAGTTCCTTGAGTGCAATGCCCTGCGCAACCGTCGCTCCGACGTTTCCGCCGCCGACGACTGTCACCTTCGTTTTCATGCTGGATACCTCTTTGTGGTGTGTAATTTGCGCGCGGATTCTATCCTATGCTTTCCGACTTCACGGCGGTCGCAAACGCGATCTCGCAGACGACGAAGAAGAGCGTCAAGGAACGTCTGCTCGCGGATTACCTGGCCCGGCTCGACGATGCATCGCTCGAGCGCGCGGTCGTGTTTTTCTCGGGCGCGCCGTTTCCGAATCGCGATGAACGCGTGACCGGTGTCGGCGGGGCTGCGATCAGCGACGCCGTCGCGGAAGTGACCGGGCACAGTCAGGAAACGATCTGGGCCTCATGGTCGAAATTCGGCGACGCGGGTGACACGATCGCCGAGCATTTTCCCGAAGACCCGACCCGAACGATCACTCTGACGGAAGTCGGCGAATTCTTCGATCGAGTTGCCGCGGCGCCATCGCCGTCCGAAAAGAAAGCGATCCTGGCCGCCCTCCTCCGAAAGGTCGACGCGCAAGGCGCCCGCTTCATCGTGAAGATCCTCATCGGCGAATTGCGCATCGGACTGCAGGCCGGGCTCGTCGAATCCGCGGTCGCGAAAGCGTTTGGACGCGAGCTCGAGCCTGTGCGACGCGCAAACATGTTCACCGGCGACATCGGCGCAACCGCACTCCTGGCCAGGAGCGACTCGCTCGAGAGCGCGAAGATGTCGCTCTTTCACCCGTTCGCTTTCATGCTCGCCCAGCCCGAAGAGGACCCTTCCGAGATCGTCGCCGCCCTCGGCGCCGGCGCATTCGCTGACGACAAGTACGACGGCATCCGTGCACAGATCCACACCGACGCGAACCAGATCAGGATTTACTCGCGCACGCTCGACAACGTCACGCATCGCTTCCCCGAAATCGAAGCGGCCTCAAAACGCATCGGGCACAGCGTCATCCTCGACGGCGAGATCGTCGCCTTCAGCGATCGCATCCTCCCGTTCGCAATCATCCAGACGCGACTGGGCCGCAAGAAGATCAGCGACAAGCTGCTGATTGATGCGCCGGTCGCATTCTTCGCATTCGACCTGCTATTTGTCGACGGTGAGCCTCTGTTCGAAACGAAGCTTCACGAGCGCCTGGCGCGCATGAAACAGCTCATCCACGACGTCGAACCGATTCGCCTCGGCTACCAGACGATCGTGCGCGACGCGGCGCACGTCGACGAGATCTTCGACGCCGCTCGCGAACGCGCCAACGAAGGCCTGGTGGTGAAGGATCCGAACTCGTTCTACACGCCGGGCCGGCGCGGAAAGTCGTGGCTGAAGTACAAGAAGGCGCTGGCAACTCTCGACTGCGTCGTCACGTACGCTGAGTACGGACACGGCAAACGTCGCGCAGTTCTGTCGGACGTCACGTTCGCCGTCAGCCGCGACGGTGAGCTCGTCAACATCGGCAAGGCGTACTCCGGCCTGACCGACGTGGAGATCGCGCAACTCACTGAACATTTTCTGCGGACGACCATCGAACGCTACGGCTCGGTCCACAAAGTCGAGCCCCAGATCGTCCTGGAGATCGCGTTCGACCGCATTCAGGAATCGAAGCGCCACAAATCAGGCTACGCGATGCGGTTCCCGAGGATTGCCAGGATCCGGGATGACAAGACGGTCGATCAGATTTCGACGATCGACGAGGTCCGGCGAATTTACGAGGGTCAGCTGAAGCGGGAGAAACAGGGCTGAGGTATTCTCGGGCGATTCATGCCCCGCCTCGTCCAGAACACGTTCATCGCCGCGCCCCCGAAAGAGCTTGTCCTTCGCGACGGCTTCGCGTTCATGCACGGCGAAACCATCGCGCCTTTCACGCTCGCGTACGAAACGTTCGGCGAGCTGAACGCCGGCAAGTCGAATGCGATCCTCGTCTGTCACGCGCTATCGGCAAGCGCGCACGTCGCCGGAAAATACACGGAAGATGAAGACGAGAAGCCGGGATGGTGGGACGGTCTCGTCGGCTACGGCAAAGGCATCGATCTCGAAAAATATTTTGTGGTCTGCGTGAATCTTCCGGGCTCGCCATTCGGAACGACGGCGCCTCACTCGATCAATCCGTCGACGGGCAAGCCGTACGGCTCGCGTTATCCATGGCCGACGATCGAAGACATGGTCCACTCCCAGAAACGCGTCCTCGACCACCTCGGCATCACGCGACTGAAGTCGATCGCCGGCGGTTCGCTCGGGGGCATGCAGGTGCTGATGTGGTGCGCGCTTTACCCGAAGTTCGCGGAGTCGATCATCACGATGGCCACCGGCTCTGCGGTTCCCGTCACCGGTATCGCCTGGCATTTGATCGGGCGCAAGATCATCGAGTCGGATCTGCGGTTCAACGGCGGTGATTACTACGACAACCCTGAGCCGTTGCGCGGACTGCAGGTCGCGAGAATGGTCGGCCACATGACGTATCTGTCGCCCGAGAGCCTGCGGCGGAAATTCGGCCGGCGACGGCGCGGCAACACGCGGCAGTTCGAGATCGACTCCTATTTCGAATATCAGGGGAAGAAGTTCGCGATGTCGTACGACGCGAACTCCTACGTCCGAGTTCAGGCGGCGATGGACGAGATGGATCTCGAGGAGCAGTACGGCTCACTGCGCGCAGCATTCGAGAACTGGCGGGGACGAAACTTGCTCGTGTCGTTCGATACGGACTGGCTGTTTCCTCCGCCATTCGTCGATGACATCGAAGAGGCAATGCGATCGCTGGGCATCGCCGTTCACCATGAGCGCGTTTCATCGTCGAACGGACACGACACATTCCTCATCGACTATCACCTGATCACAGAACCCGTTCGACAGTTTCTGTCAGGGTAGCGGCGGCAACGAATCGCCGTACTTCGTTTCGAAGTCGCGAAAACGCTGTTCGAGCCGTTGCTGAAGGCGCGCTTTCGTGTTGGCCGCGAGAAACGAGGAACATGGGGTCGAGTCCTCGTGGTCGCACGTCGGCGCGACCTGATCGTAGTCATGATTCGTGAAGAAGCTCTCGCCCTCGACGAATGAGTACTCGAGGCTGTTGCGCGCGAGCTGCTTGAGTTGCTCGTACGAGAGACCCTGCTCCTGCACGGCCCGCACGTATTGATTGGTCATGTCGTCGCGAGACACGCCGGGGTCGTCGGTTGCGAGCGCGACCGGCACGCCGTGCGAGAGATAGAGACGCAAGGGATGCTCGCGCCCGCGAACGCCGAGGATGACGTCGTTGCTGGTGAGGCAGACTTCGACGGCGACGCCGCGCGCGGCCATCGTCTTCATCAACTCCGATGAGTCGCGTTCGAACGCGATGTCGACGCCGTGGCCGATCCGCTCCGCGCCCGCGACGAGGACCGAATCGCGGATGTGACTACGCAGTCCTTCGATCGGCACGAGTCCCAGCCACAACTCACCCGCGTGCGTCGTCAGGTGCACGTTTGGATAACGCCGCCGAAAGAACGCGAACATGCGCATCTGTTCGTCGAACCGCGTCATCGACAGATTGCCGTCTTCAGGCATGACAGGATTCACAGCGACGACGCGAGGGGCGACGCTGGCCAGGCGATAGCCGACGAGCAGCCCCGCGAAAAAGTTCTTATCCGGCGTGCCGCGGTAAAGCTCGTAGATGTAGCGGACGGTGGAATTGCAGCCAGGTCGTGCGAAACGCCGGCCGCATCGCAAAGAGTCGTTCATCGACGCTTCCGCGTCATCGAGCGTTCTGCGCGCGTCGGCAACGACGCCGTCGAGTTTCTTCAGGTTCTCGGCGTTGCCCATCACCGAGTCGTACATGGCGTCGAATGTCGTGCCGGAGACGAGGGGAGCCACAACAGAGCCGGCGGCGCCGAAATCGGGAGCAAACGTCGTCTCGACATAATCCACATTCTCTTCTGCGAATCGCGAGACGACTTCAGTCAGCATCTCGCCAACATGCCGTTTCGACACGTTCCGGAACTTCCCGAACGTCGCGAAGAAATGGTCGCGACCCGACTCCGCTGCCGGGCGGAACTGGCGCATCGACATGGCGTCGAGCATTGCCGAATACAGGTTTGAGTCGGTGAACGCGCGCTCGACGGGAACGATGCCCTCAGGATTGGGAGTCGCGCACGGAACGATCGTCAGCTTCGGCGTATCGATGCACATCCCGTCGCGTCGCGCGAACTCGAGGTACGACTCGGCGTAGACGGCGCCCGACAGATGATCGTGAAGATCGCCACCCTTCGGCATCGCATAGAGAAACTCACGAAGCGAAGGAGGCGCGTCCGCAGCGAACGCAGACGCAGCGACGAGCAGGAGCAGCAG
>DASVHS010000248.1:0-11628 GCA_036382495.1 Thermoanaerobaculia bacterium
GCGCATTGGAGACGAGTCTACCCGAAAAATCTCGACAGATCGGAAAGCGTGAATATAATCCCGCGCCCTGCTGTTGAGCCGACCCGCAGCAAGCCGTTGTAGCTCAGTTGGTAGAGCAGCTGATTCGTAATCAGCAGGTCGCCGGTTCAAATCCGGCCAACGGCTCCAGATTTGCTACGATCCGGACGACGATGTCCCACATCGTATTCGTGTCCCTTTTCCTCGGCCTCGTCTCCGGCGTGCAGCCCGTCGAGCTCCGCGTCGATCAGAGCGTCAAGACCGTGCGACTCCTGCTTGGCGGGAACGAGATTGCGATCCTTCGACAGGCGCCGTGGCGTGTCGACGCCGACTTCGGCCCGGTTCTCGAGCCGCGCGAGCTCGTTGCCGTGGCCTACGACGAACGCGATCAGGAGATCGATCGCATCTCGCAGATCCTCAATCTCCCTCACCCGAGCGGGGAAGTGCAGATCGCGCTGCAGAAGGATCACGGATTACCCTCGTCGGTCGAACTGATCGGGAAGCATCTCCAGTTTCGAAAGCCGACGACGGCAACGATCCATCTCGACGGCGCCCCTCTGAAGGTTCATGACCTCACCGCACCGCTGCCCGCGCTCGACTGGACGCGATCGCACGTCATCTCCGCCGAGCTTCACTTCGATGACGGTGCCGTCGCTCGCAGCGAGACTGTGATCAACGGCGGCTTCTCGGACTCGATAGGGACTCAACTCTCCGCGGTCGTCGTCACGGGTCATGCGGAGAAGAAGAATCTCGACGGCTGTTTCACGGCAGACGGCGTTGCTTTGCGCGTCGCGGCGATCGAGAAGACCAATGCCCTCGTCATTTTCATCAAGGAACCCGATCCTCAGCAGTGGACTTCGCTCGATCTGATTCAAAGACAGGCCCGTCTGTCGGTGCTCGCCCGCGGAACGTTGGTGCGTGACACGACCCTCGACCGCGACACGACTGAGCGCATTGTGTGGCCGATTGCACAACAATTCTCGAGCGCTGCGGAGGGGACGTCGATTCTGTTCGAGCATACGACCGATTTCGATCCCACGAAAAGCTCGGTGTTCGACGTCTTGAGAACGCCGATGTGGGCGACGCCGTCGCCGGACACGCCGCGGCGGTTCGCCGATGCGGTCGCCGTGGCCGGCCTGCAGGCACTGATGCCGGCGCGGCGGCGGGCGGTCGTTCTGGTCCCAAGCCAGGTGACCGATCAGAGCGACCACACCATTGCTCAGGTCCGCCATTATCTCCAGTCTATTCATGTCCCGCTGTTCGTCTGGTCGCTCACATCGCATCCGCCCGATGCAGCCGAGGGGTGGGGTCCGTTCGAAGATGTGTCGCATCTGGATGGGCTTCGGGCGGCGGCCCGGAAGCTGCGACAAGCCATCGAGGAGCAGCAGCTCGCGTGGGTGGCGGCGGACGCGCTGACGGCCCTGCGCGTCCGCGCCAATCCGGCCTGCGGGTTCACTGTGCTGGCTCCGGCGAAATAATTGCCCTGCCAGACGGCTTTCCGTATGATCACCCGCTCCCGTCAATTTCGACTGGAGCCATCTTTTACAATCTGCCAGCTTCCTTGGACCCCGTTAAGGCGAGGTCCCGCTAGGCCAGAAGGAGGAATCATGAGGACTTACGAAGTCCTGTTCATTCTCTCTCCGCAAGTTCCGGAGGAAGAAGCCACGGCGCTCACGACTGAGTTCCGCGGCGTCGCCGAGAAGACAGGTGCCACGCTCAAGAATGAAGAGGCGTGGGGCCGCCGTCGTCTCGCTTATCCCATCCACAAGTTCACCGAAGGCAACTACCACCTCTTCGTTTTCGAGAGCGATGGTTCCCTCGCCGAGCTCGATCGCCGCATGAAGAACTCCGACAGGATTCTCCGGCACATGATCGTGCGTACCGACGAGGACCTGAAGCGCGCCGACAAGCTCGCCAAACGCAACCCGAAGAAAGAGCGTGTCCGCCCCGCGGCGCCGGCAACGGCACCTGAGGCGACGATGCCGGAAGCGCCCGCCGCAACGGAAGGCGCGTGAGACCAGGAGGAGGAAATATGGCTACGACTTCCAGTGGACCGCGCGGACCTCGCAGCGGCGGCGGCGATCGCGAACGTGGCGGCGCGCAGCAGGGTGGAAAGAAGAAGTTCTTCTACCGCCGGAAGCGCGTCTGCAAGTTCTGCGTCGAAAAGCTCGAGTACATCGATTACAAAGACGTGAAGACGCTGCAGCAGTTCATCCCGGAGCGCGGAAAAATTCTGCCGCGCCGCATTTCCGGCACCTGCGCCCTTCACCAGCGCAAACTGCAGAACGCGATCAAACGCGCGCGCACGGTAGCCCTGCTGCCGTTCGCGACGGACTGATGCGAGACGAATGACGAACGCGTCTCTGCAGCACGTTGAGCCGATGCCGATCCCGGTACCACCGCCGTTTGCCCGCGTTGCGCGCACGGTGGCCGGTTACGGCGTCGCCACGGCGCTCATGCTGATCTCACCTCTGCTGATGGTGTTCGCTCCGGCCGTGCTCTTTTACTGCGCGGTGCGGAACGGCCGTCGTGCAGCGTGGGCAGCCGGAGCGCTCGCTCTCGTGATCGCAGGGCTGTGCATGCTGTTCGCGCCGTCCGTCGGTTCGAAAGACCCGGCGCAGCTCAACATGGCGTACGCGTCGTTCCTGGTCGTGGCGTTGTCGATCGCGGTGCCGAGCATCGTCGTGGTGCCGCTCGTCGAGAAGCAGGAAAAATTCGGAACGGTGCTCGCCATCGCGATGGTCTTCAGCACGATCGGGCTCGTGCTCACCGAATGGATCATGCGCAGCGCCGCGGGATTCTCGCCGTACGCCGCGGAGATCCAGGAGCAGTCCCTGATTCTCACTCAGAGAATCGGCGACTATCACACTGCGTTCGCGCAGGCTTCGTACGGCAAGCTGTACGCATGGCTGTTCGAGCAGCTCCCGAACGTCCTCGCGGCGACGCTTCTGCTCGACATCGCAATCTTTTTCATTCTCAGCCTGATGATGGTCGGGCGGCTCAGCGCGTGGCGTTCATTCAAGACAACGCCCGTCGCCGACTCCGAGATCCGGCGCACGTACCTCTTCCGCAACCTGGCGTTGCCGGATTGGCTCGTCGTCGTCTTCATCGCCGGCGGTCTCACACCGCTGCTGTCGGGTCTGCCGCAACTGATCGCCGCCAACGCGCTGGCGTTGATGATCTGCCTGTACGTCCTTCAGGGACTGGCGATCTTCCGCTTCATGCTCGTGAAAGCGGGCGCGGGATACGTCGGCGGCGCGATCGGTTTTTTCCTGCTGGGCATGCTCTGCATGACCCTCGTCGGTTTCCTGATGCTGGCCCTGGCAGGTCTCTTTGATGCATTTTTCGATTTCCGACACTTAAAGCGAAAGGATGACTCCCATGAAAGTCATACTGACTGAGGAGATTCGAGGCCTCGGCACCCGTGGCGACACCGTCAACGTCAAGGACGGTTACGCGCGGAATTATCTTCTTCCGAAAAACCTGGCCCGCGAGGCGACTCCCGGCAACATGAAGTCGATCGAGCAGGAGCGCAAGAAGTGGGCGGCGCTCGGGCAGCAGGAAAAGACTGCGGCCGAGAAAGCCGCGGCGAGCGTTCAGGGCGTCAAGATCACGGTCCACAAGCGCGTTGGCGAGAACGGCCACCTCTTCGGATCGGTGACGGCGAACGAGATCGCGGATGCGCTCGAGGCAAAGGGCATCCAGGTCGACAAGCGCCGCATCGAGCTCGCGCATTCGATCAAGTCGGTCGGCACGCACGACGTCGACGTCCGCCTGCATCGTGAAGTCACGGCGCACGTGCAGGTTGAAGTCGTTCCGATCGGCGTGGAGAAGCTCGAAGAGGCTCCCGCTCCGGCTCCCGCTGCCGTGGCGCCTGCGCAGCAGTAGCGCGATGAGCGACGAGCGCTACGTCGACGCTCCTCCCGCCGGGGCGGCGGGGTGGGGCGACGTGTGGCGCGAGAACCGGCGCTACCGCACCCGCGGTGCGCTGCAGTCGTTTCTCAACAAGATTTTCCGCCGAGGTGCCGCTGCCGATCTCGATCGGCAGCGGGACTTCAATCTGGCGCTGCTCGATCTCGTGCGCGATGTGCACGCGGAGATTCAGAAGTCGCACGACGACGCGCAGGCCAGCGTGCAGACGCTGCAGGCCGACGTGCAGGGCGGCGACGCAGCACTCGCCGCCGACATCATGAGCGTCCGCGATTTGATTCCAATCGCATCGCGCCGCAACGACGCGTTAGTCGCTGCACTCGACCAGAAGATCGAAGCAGTGGCCGCGAGATTCCGCGATCTGACGAATCGTGGAGGACAGGCGCCCTCGCCTGTCCGGACAGGCGAGGCGCCTGTCCTCCATTCAGACTTTCTCTATCGCCGTCTCGAAGATGCGCTCCGCGGCAGTGAATCTCAGGTTCGCGACGCGCTGCAGCCGTACCTCGAGCGCGCAAAGTCGCATCAGCCTCTCCTCGACGTCGGCTGCGGCCGCGGCGAGTTCCTGGCGATGTGCAGCAACGCCAGAATCGACGCGCGCGGTTTCGACACGAACGAACGGTCGATCGCCGATCTGAAGCAACGTAAATTCAATGTTGTGCTCGCCGGTGTTCCGGAGTGCTTCGACGGAATCGCGGACGCATCGACGGGCGCGATCCTGGCGACGCACGTCGTCGAGCATCTGCCCGTCGACATCCTCTTTGCGTTCTACCGCGAGGGCGCGCGCGTCCTGCGCAAGGAAGGTCTGCTGATGATCGAGACGCCGAACGCCGAGTCGTTGCTCGTCACCGGCTCCGACTTCTGGCGCGACCCGACGCATCTCGCGCCGCGTCACCCCGCGGCGCTGGTGCTTCTCGGACGCGAGCATGGGTTCGACGTCGAGGAGTTGCGCGCGGTACATCCGTTCCCCGATGCCGCGCGACTGACGTCGTCGCCGAATGATTCTGCGGATGTGCGACGGCTCGCCGATGCCATCAACGAGCGATTCTTCGGTCCGCAGGACTTACGGCTGATCCTGCGGAAGCGATGACCCGTCGTCGTAGGGTCGTACGTCGATCACGCCGCGGCTGGGTGGAGGCGGAGGCACGCGATGCGGGAGAAATCCCAACAGCAACCCCGACACGAGTCCGCCGATGTGCGCGGCATTGTCGATGTACGCGATGCTGAATCCGAGGGCGATGTTGAGAAGCGCCCAGAAAACCAGTTGCGAGAGAAGGCTCTTCGTCCACGGCTCATGCCGCCACTGGGGCGAGCGGCGGATCGAAAAGATGAACGCGCCCAGGATGCCGAGGACGGCGCCCGAAGCGCCGACGGAAGGGCCGTGCGTGAAGCACGAGCTCGTGATCGACGCGCAGAGTCCCGTGACGAAATAGACGAGAAGAAAGCGCGGCGTTCCGAACATCATCTCGAACAACATCCCCAGCTGGTACAGCGCCCAGCAGTTCGCGGCGACGTGGATCACGCTGCCGTGAAGGAACATGCCGGTCAGCCATCGCCAGTACTCGCCGTGCGCGACGATGTAGGAGAGCGGCATGATCGAGCCCATTTGAACGAGACGGACGTCGTCCGAGAGCGCTCCCGTCAGCCATTCGAAGACGAAAACGATCGCGATGATCGCGAGAAGCGCGGCCGTCGCCGGCGAGCGCGAGAGGCGGAGTCTCATCGGCGCTCCATCGTGGCCGACGCGCGTCGGAAGAACGCGTGCGCGAAGCGCGGGAAAAATTCTTTCAGGCGGATGAACGCGGCCGCGAACAACGGCAGGATGCGGCGATAGCGGCCGTCCCGCGCGGAATCGCAGATCGCTCGCGCCACGCGTTCGGGCGAGAGTGTGATGGTGAGGCGTTCGGCGCCCGGCATCTTGCCGCGTTCTGCTTTCACGAAAAATTCGGTGTCCGTCGTACCGGGGCAGACGAGTGCAACCTGCACGCCGCGGCCGAGCACTTCGTCGCGCAGTGCTTCCGCGAATCCGACCTGCGCGAACTTCGTCGCGCAGTATGCGCCCATGCCCGCGTAGCCCATCATCCCCGCGATCGACGCCACGATGACGATCGAGCCGTTGCGCCGCGCCAGCATCTGGGGAAGCACGGCCTGCGTGCAGTGCACGGTGCCGAGGTAGTTCGTGTTCATCATCGATTCAAAGTCTTCCGGTTTCGCGGATTCGATCGGGTCGAACGTGGCGAAGCCTGCGTTGTTCACAAGAATGTCGACGGTTCCGGCTTTCTCGATCAGGGCGACGCAGTCATTTCGTTTGGTGACGTCGGTCTCGATCGCCTTCGCGGTTACCCCGAATTCGCGGCACGTCGCTGCGACCTTGTCGAGCTGAGCGCCCCTGCGTGCGGCGAGCACGACATTCGCTCCCCGGCGTGCGAATTCGATCGCCGCGGCGCGGCCGATGCCGCTCGACGCGCCTGTGATCACGACCGTTTTCCCCTTGATTTCCATTCTCTTTGCGAGTCGCTAACTCTCGGTGAAATGGCAGGTTTATAGCATTGACTTGTAAAAACGGCGGCACCTATACTCGATCCAGCCCGTTCCGGCTCCCTGACGAGCCGCCCGCGCCTAGCCTGAGGAGGCAACGAATGCCGTTCGAGGAAGTGAAGAAGGTCTGGATGAACGGACGACTCGTCGACTTCGCCGACGCGAAAATCCACGTCTTCACTCACGCCATCCACTACGGCTCTGGCGTCTTCGAAGGGATCCGCTGCTACGTCACGAAAGACGGTCCGGCTGTGTTTCGCCTGGACGAGCATCTGCGCCGGATGTACGACAGCGCACGCATCTACAGGATGGACATTCCCTTCACGCGGGCGGAGATCAAGCAGGCCTGCCTGGAAATCATTCGCGCGAACAACTTCGACGACTGCTATTTGCGTCCGCTCGTCTATCGCGGCTTCCATTCGCTCGGTGTCAACCCCGCGTCGTGCCCCGTCGACGTCATGATCGGCGCCTGGCACTGGGGCAAATACCTCGGTGCCGATGCTTTGGAGCAGGGAGTCGACGTCCGCGTGTCGTCATGGAGCCGCATGGCGCCGAACACGTTCCCGGCCCTCGCGAAGGCGACGGCGAACTACATGAACTCGATCCTCATCCGTCAGGAAGCTGCGGTCGACGGATACGCCGAAGGCATCGCGCTCGACGTCAACGGCTACGTCAGCGAAGGCTCGGGCGAAAACATCTTCCTTGTCCGCGACAATCGCATCCTGACGCCGCCACTGGGCGCGTCGGTGCTCGCCGGCATTACTCGCGACACGATCATCAAGCTTGGCCGCGACCTGGGATTCGAGATCATCGAGACGCTCGTGCCGCGCGAAATGCTCTACGTTGCGGACGAAGTGTTCTTCACCGGAACCGCCGCGGAAGTCACGCCCGTCCGGAGCATCGATCGAATTACCGTCGGTGCCGGGAAACGCGGCCCCGTCACCGAGAGAATTCAGAAAGAGTATTTCGCCTATATCGCCGGCGAGATCCCGGATCGCCACAAGTGGCTGACGCCGGTGTACGCGGAGCGGCGAACCCACGCCCGAAAGCCCGCCCTGGTCGCGACCTAGGTTCCCTAAATCTGACCGCGCTGTCTCATCGAATAGAACCGGTTCGCGCCGATGACGATGTGATCGGCGAGGTCGATGTCGCACAAGCGCAGCGACTCCACCATTTTCCTCGTGAACATCAGATCCTCGGCTGACGGCGACGGATCCCCGGAGGGGTGGTTGTGGTACAGCACGACGGCGGTTGCGTTTTCTTCGAGCGCGTGACGGATGACGTCGCGCGTCGACACCGCGGCGTGATTGATCGTGCCGACGTAGATCTCGCGCTGCCGCAGAATGCGATGACGCGAATCGAGGAACGCCGCGCCGAGGCGCTCCTGCACGTGGTGCGAGCACGCCGTGACGAGTGCGTGCCCGAACGCGTCGGCGTCGTACGCCGGTTGTCGATCGGATTCCGCCGACGCCAGGCGCCGGGCCACTTCGAATGCGGCCATGATCCGGCTCGCTTTCGCCGGACCGACGCCGTACGATTTCGTAAGTTGCGACGGCTCACGTTTGCGCAACCCGGCCAGACCATCGGTGAGGAGCTCCCGTGCCAGTTGAATTGCATTCTTTCCCGGAACGCCCGAGCCGAGGAGGATGGCGATCAGCTCCGCGTCGGAGAGCGTCTCGGGACCGTGCGTGAGAAGCCGTTCGCGCGGGCGATCGTCGGTGGGAAGGTCGGAAATCAAATCGGTCATGGGTTGAGAACAGCCTCCACGATTCGGGGGACGGCGTCGGCGGCCCGGGCGGGAATCGCAACATCGCACGACGACGCGATCGCGCTCGTTTGTGGATTCACTTCGATCGACAATCCGCGGTTCAGCGAGACGAGTCCGGCGGCGGGGTAGACAACGCCGGACGTCCCGATCACGAGCAACAGATCCGCGCCGATGATCGCGGCCGACGCGCGGGCGATGGCTTCTTCGGGAAGGACCTCGCCGAACCACACCACATCGGGACGCAGGATCGCGCCGCATGAGCAGCGTGGCGGGATCGATGCAAACGGTTGCTCGCTCACGGTCGTTTTCTTTTCGCGCTCGCAACGGACGCGAAAAATGTTGCCGTGGAGCTCGACGACGTCAGACGAGCCGGCGCGCGCGTGCAGGCCGTCCACGTTCTGAGTGACGACCGTCGTGTTCGGCAACTTCGCGATCGCGAGGTGCGCGGCATTCGGCTCTGCTTTTCGGATGAGGTCGCGCCGCCACTCGTACCACTCCCACACGGTTTCCGGATCGCGCTCGAACGCTTCGGGTGTGGCGAGATCCTCCGCGCGGAAGTTGCGCCAGAGGCCGTCGGCGCCGCGGAACGTCGGGATGCCGCTGTCGGCGGAGACGCCTGCGCCGGTGAACGCGACCACGCGACGCGGCCTGCGTTCACGAATCACCTCAATCGCGCGTTCCAACTCATTCATCGCACCCCGAGGATACCTCGGCGGCAATATGGATCTACGGCGCGTAGATCGCACCGGAGATCACTATGCCGTCGGGATGTTCTGGTCGTTGATCTGGATGTAGGCGTCTTTGCGCAGACGCTCGAGATAAGCCTTCAGGTCGCGCTGAAACGTCTCGTCCGAAACGTCCTTGCGGAGCCTGTCCTTCACGGACTCGAACGCCGGGACTTCGGACGGCAGACGCTGTTCGACCTTCAGGATGTGCCATCCCGATTTCGTCTCGATCGGACCGATGATCGCGCCCTGCGCCGCGTTGAAAACGGCTTTGTCGAGATCGGGAAGCAGCTCGCCTCGATTCACTTCGCCGAGGTCACCGCCTTTGTCCTTGGTCCCGGATTCGGAAACGGTCGATGCCGTCTTCGCGAAGTCGGCGCCGCCCCTGACGGACGTCGTGATCTCTTCCGCCTTCCGTCGCGCTGCGTCGACAGCGGCGGGACTCTCGGGACGGATGATGACGATCTCGCGCAGATGCGCGCGCTCGGCAAGGCGATAGTGTTCCTTCTCGCGATCGTAACGCTCGCGCAGCTCGTGGTCGTCGAGGTCCTCGCGGTTGCGCAACTCGCGCGCGAACACTTTGTTCGTGACCAGCGTGTCGCGCAGGCGCGTTTCCATCTCCGCGCGCGTCAGTCCGGATTTCTTCAGCGAGTCGTCGAACTGCGCGTCAGTCGAGATGCCGTATTGCTGTTTGAGGCGGACGACCGCGTCCTTGATCTCCGCGTCGTTCACCGTGATGCCGAGGCGGTCGGCGCGGTCTTTGATGAGAAGCTCGTTGATGAGATCGTCGACGAGTGTCCGGCGCAGTTCCTGTTTGCGTGTTGCGATCTGATCGGCGGGTGCTCCGCTCTGCTCGGCTTCCGTGTACGCGTCACGCAGACGACGGTCGTACATCGAGCGGGTGATGATGCGGTCGCCGACGCGAACGACGATCGACTCGATCGGTTGCGCCGCGAACGTCGTCGCTGCGGCGAGGGTGACAGCAAGGGTCATCAGTGTTTTCTTCATGATTCAAAGGTTCCGACGGGCAGCGTGGACAACAAGTTACGGCGGAGTTTATTCGTTGGCGGCGGTGGGAAGGGTCCCGGAGTAGCGGAACGGTAACCGCTTCGTCAGGACGGCGATCGGGAGGTCCCGGCGGGCCTGGGAGACGAGCTGGGCCATGCGATCGCGGATCGCATCCTCTTTCAAACGTTGACGGATGACCGGTTCGGCCGTGGCCAGGTCGACGACACCGGGCGGCCGGCGCTCGTCCACCTTGAAGATGTGAAAGCTCGATTCGGTGCGGATGACGCTGCTGACCGATCCCGGCGGCAGGGCGAAGATCTCGTCCTCGAACATCTTCGGCAGCTCGCCGTGGCTGACGTAGCCGATGTCGCCGCCTTTCTTCGCGTTCGGAGCGAGCGAGTATTCGCGCGACAGGTCCTCGAACGACGCCCCCTTTTTCAGTTTGGCGACGATGTCATCGGCGAGAGATTCGTCGTGCACGAGGATCTGCCGTACGCGCAGCTCTTCTCCGCTTCGGAATTCGTTCTGGTGTTTGTCGTAGTACTCGCGGATCTTCGCCTCGTCGGGATCGGGCACTTCGGCGGAGAGACTGGCGATCATCCTCTGGCGCCGCATCTCGTCGCGCTTCTCGACGACGGTCGCGCCGGCGTCGCTGCGCACGGCCGCGGCGATTGCGTCGGCGGGCACTTCGACTCCGTGAGTGGCCGCATATTCGGCGAGAACGACTTCTTCGACGTATTGATCGAGCATGGCGCTGGCAACTTCCGGCGCCATCTGCGCGAGCTCGGTCCCGGCGTTGCGATCGAGGTAACGCTTGAAGTCGTCGAGCGCGAGCATGCGGTCGCCCACGCGGATGATGACGTTCGGAGGCGTTGCGGGTTTGCGCTTGCAGGCGGCGGCGAGGGTGAGTCCGATGGCGAGAATGACGGCGAACCGGCGGGACATGCGGAGCGCGCGAAGTTTAGCACGCGTGAAACCTACCTGAATCCTGCCCAATTGCGTCACAAGGCGCATAGACTAGCGGCGAACCCACAAGGAGGATCCATGAGGAAGATCGCGTTGGTCGCGTTGTGCCTGATTTCTGTCGCGCAGGTTTACGGGGCAGAGCGGAATCAGTTCCGCGAGCCGTCCGACGTCGCGGCAGTCCACCCGAAATTCGCCGACGTCATGAAGCAGCTCCACGAGATCACCGGCGGACCTCGCCGTATCGAGCCGAATGTCGTGCTCGAGGGATCTGAGGCCGGATTCGTGTTCCCGATCGCAGGAAGCGGCGGCGGCGCGAACGGCACATTTTTCCGTTCCGAGGCGATCATCGTGAACAATCGCAGTATTGCCCAGAACGTGGCGTTTTTCTTTTTCCCGCTTGGTGGCGGATCTTCGAACTGCACGCGGCAGTCGGTGACGAAGCGGCTCGAGGCGAACACCTGGTATCTCTACACCGATCTCGTCCAGGATATTTTCAATACGACCGGTTTTGGCGCCGTGATCGCGCTTGGGATGACGACGAGCGGCAATCCCGACTCCAATGCGCTGATCGACGGCAACGCGCGGATCTGGACTCCGCAGCCGGGCAGCGCGATCGGAACAACGTCGCAGAACTTTCCGTCGATGTCGTTGCAGATGCCCGGCGGCGCGCAGTGGACG
>DASVHS010000249.1:0-1698 GCA_036382495.1 Thermoanaerobaculia bacterium
CTTCGCCTGTCCTTGTTCTTCTCCACGGCACGAATGACCAGGCCGGAACATGGGCGCGCATCATTCCTCTTCTGATCAATCGCTATCGTCTGATCCTTCCCGACCTCGCAGGTCACGGCGAGAGCGAGCCGAAGACGGGACCGATCGCGATTTCCGTCGTCGTCGATCGACTCCGTCGAATCATCGACCACGAACGCGTGAACGACATCACGCTCGGCGGCAATTCGTTCGGAGCGTGGATCGCGCTTCTCTATACGCTCGCGCATCCCGAGAAAGTGAAGCGCCTCGTGCTCGAATCGGGAGGAGGGCTGGCGCGACCGCTCGGCGTTCCGCTCGTGGCACGGGATCGAGAGACGGCGATGACGATCCTTCGCGGCGTCCATGGTCCGAGCTACGTGCCGGAGGAGTGGGTGATCGACACGCTGCTCGCGCGCGCGAACGACTCGCCGCTGTTGCGACTCGAGGGAGCGATGGAGAGTTTCGTCGACGCTCGCGTCGGCCAGCTCGACAAGCCCTCGACGCTCATCTGGGGAGCGGATGACGGAGTCGTCCCGGTTTCGTACGGCGAAGCGCTCCAGAAACTCATCCGCGGCGCGACGTTGCATGTGATCGAAGGAGCAGCACACATCCCGCACCTGCAGCAGCCGGAGCGATTCGTCGAATGTTTGACGGCGACCTCTTAGCGGAGCGTTCGCGCGTCACGCCGGACAAGCTCGCGCTGATTTCGATCGAGACCGGCGAGCGGCTGACTTACGCGCAGCTGAGCGAGCGGACGGACCGCGCCGCCGCAGCCATTCGCGACGCCGGAGTCGAGCCCGGCGACCGCTACGGCCTCCTTGCGCACAACTCGATCGATTACGTCGCATTTTTCTTCGCGGCCGGGAGGGTGGGCGCGATTGTTGTCCCGCTGTCGACGCGAGCGACTGCGCACGAGCTGGCGCAGATCGTCGCGGACTGCGGGATGAAAGCGGCGTGGTGCGGACCAGAATTCGAAGTTCAGCTACCGGTTGCCTGTTACCGGTTAGCCGTCGGGCAGCAGGTAACCGGTAACCGGAAACCGGTAACCGGTAACAGCGAATCCGTCTACTGTCTTCTTTACACAAGTGGCACGACCGGCAAGCCGAAGGGCGTGATGATCCCTCGCCGGCAACTTCTGTTCAACGGATACAACACCGTCATCAACTGGGACCTGCGAGAGGACGACGTCACTCCGATCTACACGCCGATGTATCACGCCGGCGGCCTCGCTGCGTTTCTCATCCCGATCTTCTGCGCAGGCGGCACGGTCGTGGTGCACAAGGGTTTCGATCCGGCCGTCGTCTGGCAGACCATCGAGCGAGAGCACTGTACCGTCGTCCTCGGCGTGCCGACGATCTGGAAAGTTTTGATGGAGTCGTCCGAGTTCGCAACCGCGAAGCTCGATCACGTGCGCTGGTTCATCAGCGGCGGCGCGCCGCTGCCGGCCTACATCATCGAGGCGTACCAGAAACGCGGCGTCGTTTTCAAACAAGGCTATGGGATGACCGAGGTCGGCGTGAACTGCTTCACGATGACCGTGGATGATTCGTACAGAAAGCCCGGCTCCATCGGACGGCCGATGATGTTCACCGAGGTCGAGCTTCGTGACCTCGACGGCGAAGTCGGCGAGATGTACATCCGCGGTCCGCACGTGAGCCTCGGCTACTGGAACAACGCGGC
>DASVHS010000250.1:0-1814 GCA_036382495.1 Thermoanaerobaculia bacterium
GCGAACTGCGTCGTGTCGATGATCGGATTCATGAAGAACGAGCCGTCGCTCCGCGTGTCGGGATCAGCCGGATCGAGAACCATTCCCTTGCGCTTGCGAATGGCGATGACGGCGTCGCGGACCGTCCGCAGATCCTGATCCGACTCGCCGCGCTCTTCGAGATAGCGACGCAGCTCCGGATAGCGCACGCTCGCAGCGCCGCCGGCTTTCAGGCGGAACGTCACATTGAGCACGACGTATCGATCGCGTTCGACATTCTTGAAAAGGCTCGATCGATAGCCGAAACGGCATTCGCGGGTCGTCAGTGTGCTCACCACGCCGTTTCTCCGATCGAGCACTTCGACGCGGATGATCGTCTCGCTGACGTCCTGACCATAGGCGCCGACATTCTGAATCGGCGTCGCGCCGGTCGAGCCCGGGATTCCGGACAGGCACTCGATCCCTGCCCAACGATGCGCGACAGCCGTGGCCACGAACGAGTCCCATGGCTCCGACGCCGCCACCTTCACCGTCGCGAATGCATCTTCGCTCTCGACGACGACGCCTCGCCGGTCGATCTGCAGGACCAGTCCCTTGTATCCATCGTCGGAGATCAGCAGATTGCTTCCGCCGCCCAGGATGAAGAGCGGCAGGGAACGGGCGGAGGCCCAGTCCACGCCGTTGCGGATGGCGTCGACCGTCGTCGCCTTCGCAAAATATCGCGCCGGGCCGCCGATGCCGATCGTCGTCAGCGGCGCCAGGGGTTTGTTTTCTTCGATGTGTAACAACGGGCGGACGATAACAGGAAAGCTCTCAGCTCTCAGCTGTCAGCTCTCAGCAAATCCAACTCCCTGAGAGCTTAGAGCTGAGAGCTGACAGCTTATGATGTCGTCCGCATGAGCACGATCGACGCCGCAAGTCAGAAGCAGTGGTTCGGCCACCCACGCGGACTGGCCACCCTGTTCTTCACGGAAATGTGGGAGCGCTTCAGCTACTACGGCATGCGCGCCCTGCTCATCCTCTACATGGTCGGCTCGACCCAGAAGCCGGGACTCGGATTCGGGACCGCAAGAGCGGCGCAGATCTACGGCATCTACACGATGGCCGTGTACCTCATGGGTGTTCCGGGCGGTTTCGTCGCCGACCGATATCTCGGCCACTACCGCGCGGTGCTCATCGGCGGAATCATCATCGCCAGCGGTCACTTCTGCATGGCCGTTCCAGGCATGAGCTTTTTTTATCTCGGCCTCTGCCTGATCGTCATCGGCACCGGTCTCTTGAAGCCGAACGTTTCGACGATCGTCGGCACGCTCTACACGCGCGATGACTCCCGTCGCGACGCCGGCTTCTCCATCTTCTACATGGGCATCAACCTCGGCGCATTCATCGCGCCGCTCATCTGCGGATGGCTCGGCCAGAAGATCAACTGGCACGCCGGCTTCGCCGCTGCCGGCTTCGGCATGTGCTTCGGAATCGTGCAGTACGTCGCCGGAAAAAAATATCTGACGCCGGTTTCGGAGTCAGAAACACCGCAAACGAAAATCGTGGAGTCGGTGGCGGCGGCGAAGAAAGAAACGCTCACCGCCACGGACTGGGCACGCATCGGCGCGATCGGAGTCCTCACGCTCTTCGCTCTGCTGTTCTGGGCGGGTTTCGAACAGGCAGGATCGAGCCTCAACCTCTTCGCGGACCGCGCCACGCGATTGAACGTGTTCGGCTGGACCTATCCGTCGAGCTGGTTCCAGTCGGTCGAGCCGCTGTTCGTCATCACGTTCTCGCCGATCTTCGCGTTGATCTGGCTCACGCTCTCGCTCCGAAAGCGCGAGCCGTCCAGC
>DASVHS010000251.1:0-16798 GCA_036382495.1 Thermoanaerobaculia bacterium
GGTTTCGACTCCCTGCCGCGCGGCCGCTGCTTCCGGACTGCGGGACAACACGCTCGTTATGACACTCGACACCGGTGGAATCGGTGCGAGCGGAGGAAGATCGGCAGCGATGTCGAGCAGTGCATCCTGCTGCCGTCCTGCCAGCCGGTTCAATTCCGCGAGACGTCCGGTGATGACGGCTCGCTGTGCCGCTTTCAACTCGTCGATGCGCGCCAGCTCCACCTGCGCCCGAAGCACGTCCTGCTGGACGGCAAGTCCCGCGGCGTAGCGATCGCGAGTCGTCGCCTCGATCTGTCGCGCGGTGTCGCGCTTTTCTTCGATGAGCCGGTCGATCGCCCGGGCGAGCACGAGGTCGTACCAGGCGTTGCGAACACGGGCTTCGATCGTCAGGCTCGTGCGGCTCAGCGCGCCGGCCTCGATCTCTCGCGCCTCGC
The DNA here is from genome assembly GCA_036382495.1 of Thermoanaerobaculia bacterium. Classification (GTDB taxonomy): domain Bacteria; phylum Acidobacteriota; class Thermoanaerobaculia; order Gp7-AA8; family Gp7-AA8; genus DASVHS01. Next base: position 435 of record DASVHS010000251.1, read on the forward strand.
TCTCCGCCGCTCGACCGGCGAGTGCGAGTTTTCCGGGCCACGAGAGCGGCTGACTCAGCATCAAGCCGATGAAACTTCCTTCGGCCTTGCCGAGGGAGATGGAGCGGCCGTCGTTCTGATAATTGATGAAGGCGCTCGGATCGGAAAGCGTGCGCGCCGGTACGACGCGGCGTTGCGCGGCTTCGACAGCAGCTCGCGCCGCGGTGATATCAGGAGTTTTTTGCAGCGCTTCGGCCACGAGGCCGTCCGCCGTTGCATCGGCAGGAGCAAGCCTCGGCTGCTGAGCCGCAGCAGAGACAGCGAGTAGTACGCAACTCGCTGCAAGCACAAATCTAGAGGTAATGAACACTTCCCGGTTTCCCTTCGCGTGACAACGTCAGTGCAGGAGGAGAAACGGGATCAAATGCGGAATTGGTGATGAGCGAGGAAGGCAGGGGCAGTAGCGATCGCGATCGGCGTCTCCGTCGCGTTGTCGAGTGACAGAGTCTGTACTGGCGGGGCTGCCGCGATGGCGACGACGAGTGGACTCGGCTTCGCGACCGAGGGAGCGGAGATGACGCTGATGTCGTTGTCGCGCGTTGGACCCGACGAGGCCAGCCGGCAGCTTCCGGCGCAACATGGCATCGAGGCGTGCATCGCCGGCGTTGCGGACGACTTACCGATGCAGCACGCGGCCGCGGCAGGAACGGCCGAGACGAAGAGCACGAGCGCGATAGCGAACGCGCCCGCGAAGTACTTCGTCCATGTGCAAGCCCGTTTCATGATGTGCGCAACTCCGTACTCAGTCTCGCAATTTCACATCCACCCAGCCGTGGCTCTCCACACGGCGTTCGTGTGACGAATGACACATTTCCCGGTGACCTGCGCCGCCCCGCGCCGTGCAGTGCGTTCGCTACTCTGCGGGCAGGCCGGAAAGGCCACATCGCAATGAGACTCGCATCGACCGATCTGTTGTACGCGGCACTGGCGCTGTACGGCGCCGGAACATCGATCGCGCTCGCTTCTCTCCTGTTCCCGCGGCAGACCCGCGCCCAACGCGCCGCTTTCATCGTCATGATCTCCGGCTTTGTGGCGCACACGATCTTCATCGGTACGATCTGCGTGCGGACAGGTCACCCGCCGCTCGTGAACCTGGCGGAGATCGCGGCGTTCATCGCCTGGACGATTCTGCTGATCGACCTCGTGATCTACACGCGCCTGAAGATTTACGCAGCGGCGTTCATCGTCTATCCGCTGGTGTTCCTCCTTCTGCTCGTCACCGCGATCGTCGGCGATCCGTTTACGCACTTGAACGCAGCGCAACATGCGTCGCTGTTCACCGCACATCTCCTCACATCGGCGCTCGGCGTCGCCGTGCTGTTCATCGGACTGGCGTTCGCGCTCATCGCGTCATTTCAGGATCGGTCGTTGAAATCGAAGAAACGCGGGCGGCTGTGGGACTGGATCCCGAGCCTCGACGTCTGCAATTCCGTAACGCTACGCGCGCTGTCGGCCGGTTTCGTTCTGTACACGGCCGGACTGCTCGCCGGTTTCGCATGGTCGCTGCGGGTATCGCCGGGATCATCGGAGATGCACGCGAAACAGATCGGCGCGCTGATCGCCTGGGTTCTCTTCGCCATCCTTCTCGACTCACAACTGACCGGATTCCTCCGCACGCGGCGAACGACGCTGGCGTTGTCCGCCGCGGCGTTTGCCGCCGTCATGGTTTCGATTTTCGGGATCGCGCATGCCTGAACTGATCATCGTCGGGCTCAATCACCGGACCGCACCCGTGGCGATCCGCGAAAGCGTTCACGTGAGCTCGGACGGGCTGGAGAACGCGATTTCTTCGCTGCGCGCGCTGCCCGGCGTCGAAGGCGCGTCGCTGCTGTCGACGTGCAACCGCGTGGAAGCCATCGTGTCCGCGACCAGCGAAAACGTGACCGTCGCCGTTGTGGACTGGTTGTGCGGACGCGCCGGAGTATCGAGGGATGAGCTCGAGAAACACCTCTACGTGCTTCACCACGACGAGGCGGTTGACCATCTGTTCCGCGTGGCGTCCGGCCTCGACTCGATGATCATCGGCGAGCCGCAGATCGGCGGGCAGGTGCGGTGCGCGTTCCAGGCCGCTCGGAAGCTGGCGAGTTTTGATCCTCTTCTGCGCCAGGTGTTCGAGCAGACTCTGCGTGTCGCGAAGAGAGTCCGCTCGGAGACCGGCATCGGCTTGCACGCGGTATCGATTCCGTATGCGGCGGTCGAGCTGGCGAAGAAGATCTTCGGCGATCTCACGGACCTGCGCGTCCTGCTGATCGGCGCAGGCAGCATGGGTGAGCTCACGGCCGAGCATCTGCACAAACAGCGCGTCAAACAGGTCATCGTCGCGAATCGCTCGTATGACAACGCCGTGACGCTGGCGCGACGGTTCGGCGGAGAGGCCGTGCAATTTGACAGCCTCGAGCAGCATCTTGTGGAATGCGACATCGTGATCGCGTCGACTTCCGCTCCGCACTTCGTCATCGACCGCGAGCATGTGAAGCGCGCCGCCCACAAGCGCCGCACGCGCAGTCTGTTTCTCATCGACCTGTCCGTGCCTCGCAACATCGATCCCGAAGTCGCAACGATCGACCGCACGTATCTCTACAACGTCGACGACCTCCGCAGTGTCGCAGACGCAAACGCAGAACTGCGCCAGGCCGAGGCACGCGATGCTGACGGAATCATCGCGGCGGAGGCGCTTGCGTTCCGGAAGCGACTGCTGGCGCACGACGCGGTGCCGACGATCGTGGAGCTGCAGAAACGGGTCGAAGAGATCCGGGCCACCGAGCTCGAGAAGTGCCTGCGCAAGATGGGCCCGATCACGATCGCCCAGCGGGAGGCGATGGAAATGTTCACCTTGCAGATGACGAACAAGATCCTCCACTACCCGATCGTTCACCTCCGGGAGGCATCCGATCAGCCCGCGGAACGCGAGTCGGCGCGACGCACCGTCAGAAAGGTTTTCGGACTGCGATGACGAATTTCCGGATCGGCACCCGCGGAAGCGAACTTGCGTTGTGGCAGGCGCACGAAGTGGCCAGGAAGCTCGCCGCCGAAGGACACGGCTCCACGATCATCAAGGTCCGGACGAGCGGCGACCAGCATCAAAACGTTCCACTCTCTTCGATCGGAGGCAAAGGCCTCTTCGTCAAAGAGCTCGAAGAAGCGCTGGCCCGCCGTGAGATCGATATCGCGGTCCACAGTCTGAAAGACGTACCGTCGCTCATCCCGGCGAGGTTTGTACTGGCCTCGTTTCTCGAACGGGCCGACGCGCGCGACGTCTGGATCAGCCGCCACCGCACCCCGGTCGCCGAATTGAAACCCGGCGCGGTCGTCGGCACGAGCTCTCCGCGCCGGCGCGCGCAGCTGCTCTCGCGCTTCCCGCATCTGCGATTCGACGCGATTCGCGGAAACATCGACACACGACTCAACAAAGTACGCGAAGGCGTGGTCAACGGAATCGTCCTGGCCTGCGCCGGCCTGCAGCGGCTGGACAGGCTGAACGTGGTCACGAGTTACTTCGCAGTCGAGGAGATGGTCCCGGCGGCGGGCCAGGGTGTCATTGCGATCGAGACGCGCGCCGACGCTACGCACGAATACGAAGCGGTCACGAAAATCAATCACCGGGAGACCGAGGTGCGTGCGCGGTGCGAGCGCGGGGTGCTGCAGCATTTCGGCGACCAGATCGGCTGCGATTCGGCGATCGGCGTCCACGCCACGATCCGTGACCGGGTCATCACGCTCCGCGCCGTAGCCGCCGGCGAAGACGGCCGGGACTCGATCACGGTCATCCAGTGCGGTACTGATTCGCGCAGCCTCGTCCGGAATGTCTTCGGCGAGCTCGTCGAGAAAGGGGCGATGGACCTGCTCCTCGCGGCAACAACATGAATGGACGTGTCTATCTCGTCGGCGCAGGCCCTGGAGATCCGGGCCTGCTCACACTGCGCGCAGCGGAGGTGATCGCCGCGGCCGACTTCATCGCCATCGACGCACTGGTCTCGAAAGAGATCGCGGCGATGATCCCGGAGACAGCCGAAGTCGTCTACGTCGGAAAGCGATCCGGGAAACACGCCGTGCCGCAGACCGAGATCAATCAGTTGTTGATCGAGCACGCCCAGGATGGAAAACGTGTGGTCCGGCTCAAAGGCGGCGATCCGTTCGTGTTCGGACGGGGCGGCGAAGAGGCACAGGACCTGATCGAAGCGGGCGTGCCCGTGGAGATCGTGCCGGGCATTTCGTCGGCGATTGCAGGACCGGCTTACGCGGGCATTCCCGTCACCCATCGCGACTACTCCACATCGGTCACGCTCGTCACCGCACACGAATCGGGCACCTCGACAGGCATCAACTGGCCGGCGCTCGCGCAACTCGACGGGACGATCGTTTTTCTGATGGGCTTCGCCAACCTGCCCGTCATCGTCGAAAGACTCATCGCGTACGGCGTGCCGGGCAACCGCGCCGTCGCGGTCATCTCCAAGGCCACCCGTCCGGATCAGCAGACGGTGACCGGCACACTCGAGACAATCGAACGCCAGGTTGCCGATGCGGAGCTGGAAGCGCCCGCGCTCATCGTCGTCGGCAATGTCGTCCGCCTGCACGACATCCTTCACTGGTCCGAGAACGAATCGATCCCGGAGTCTCCGTCCATGCCTCCGACGATCGTTTCCCGTTTCTGATTCAGTCCGGCGATGGCCGGGCTCGTCCCCGGATGAACGGCGAGGCGACGATGGACGCCAGCACGAACGGCCAAAGTGCTCGTTTCCAGATGACAGGCACGATCAGATCCTCAACTGCACGTTAGCGTTACGGGAACAGGCCGCGGTGCCCGATCTCACATGCTTCGCGTGATCGACCTCACCCGTCGGTGTGATCGAGCCCACCCCGTGAGGTGGGGCGCCTGCGCCCGAAAGGAGGCATCTTGATGAAGCAACGGAGGCCACATGCGCACACCCTACAACGTCGACGTCCAGGAAAACTGCACCACCTGCACACTTCGGAATCAACCCGGCCGGTTCTGCGACATGTCCGTCGGCACGCTGACCTCGATGAACGCCGTGAAGTTCACGACGGTCTATCCGAAAGGCTCGCTCCTGTTTGTCGAGGGTGAAGCGCCCCGCGGCGTCTTCGTGCTCTGCAGCGGAAAAGCGAAGCTGACGACGTCCTCGTCTGAAGGAAGAACCCTCATCGTCAAGATCGCCGGAGCCGGCGAAGTCCTCGGCGCCAGCGCGGCAATCCTCGGCAACGCGTACGAGCTTTCCGCGGAGACGACTGAGCCTGCGCAAGTGAACTTCATCCGGCGCGAAGACTTCCTCCGTCTCATCAGCTCATATCCCGATGCGTGTATGCACACCGCTACGCAATTGAGCCAGAAATATCAGGCCGCGCAACGCGAGATCCGCTCGCTCGGTCTGTCGCAGACGACGTCCGAGAAACTGGCGAAGCTGATCCTGAACTGGTGCGTGGACGGTGAGAAGACGCCGAGTGGGATCCGCCTCAAGGTCCTCCAGACCCACGAGGAGATCGCGCAGATGCTCGGCACGACCCGCGAGACTGTGACTCGCCTGCTGGGCGACTTCCGCCGGCGCAAGATCATCGACGTGAAAGGTTCGACGATTCTCGTCGCGCAGCAACTTGCGCTTCAGGGAATGGTTTCGATCTGATCCTCGGTCGCCGGCCACTCTTACGCGGCAGCAAACGATCTGACCGGCATCCGTAGCGAGATCACAAAGCGTCACGACGAAGCGGTGAAGCGTCTGCAGGACTGGAACGCACTGCCTTCGATCGCGGCGGAGAACCGCAACTACCCGGCGGGCGCCGAGTCCATGGCGAAGCATCGCACGCGACGCGGGATTTCCAGCTGGTCACTGTCATTCCAGGCGCGCGACATCGCGCGCATCGCGCGTGCTGCGCGCGGGTAGCACGGAAGCGCTTTCGGCGGAATCGAGCAGGCTGGACATCGCGCAATGTCGAACAATGCGAAAACCGTTCTCAACGGGAATGCCGGCGAATCGCGCCGTGTAAGATGAGGCGCATGTGATGGGGAGTCGCCAAGTGGTAAGGCATCGGTCTTTGGAGCCGACACTCGATGGTTCGAATCCATCCTCCCCAGCCAGTCACCTCTTCTGAGCGCTGGCCAGCTCGGCGGCCAGCATCTCGTACCGCTCGGCATCACGGGATCCGGCACGAACCGCCTCGTGCAGGAGCTCGCGCGCGCTGATGTAGTCGCGGTCGCACAATGCACCGATCCCCACGACACGAAGCGCGTCTCCGGTCCGATGACCGTGAGCGAGCGCCGCACTTGCTGCATCCTCGAGCCAGGGATTGCTTCGCAGCAGCAGCCGCGGGAACGTGCGCAGTTGAGTTGTCGTCAGCAAACTCCGAATCGTTTCCGGCGACGCCATCGCGCCCCCCTCGCGTTCCTCGGCGAGCAGGTCGTCGAGGACGTGTTGCGTCGCAAACCAATCCGGCGTTTGCTGCTGCAATTCGGGCGGCAGAGCGCGCTGGATGTAGCGGCTCGTCGCGAACGATCGTGCCGCGGACGCGCCGAACGCCTCAACGATCAGCGACGACGGTTCGCGCACCAGATCGGGCGACAGGCGCAGCGGCCGATCATCGGTCAGCGGTGCGGAATTGCCGACGTACCCTCGCAGAGCGTCCGCATCGGCGATGAAGGTCGCGGCGAGTTGCTCCGGCACTTCGAAGCCCGCACGCCGCAGCGCCGGTCCCGTCGTCGGGTCGGACCACGGCTTCGCGAACTGCGCGTACGACGGCGTGTACGAGGTTCCTCGAGTCCCGACGAGAATCCATTCGCGACCGGCGCCGCTCCACAGCGAACAGTCCGCGAACGCTCCGCAAAATGCGGCGAGAAGAGCCTTCGTGTCCGAATCGCTCAACTGGTACACCGGCAACCAGTACGTCGCCATTCCATCGTCGGCGAGGCGATCGCGAAGCAGACGGAAATAATCGAGTGAGTAGAGACTGACCACTCCGGCATTCTTCGGCGGCGGCGGTTCCGCCGTGATGACGTCGAAACGCCGGTCCGTCGTCAGAAGGAAGAACCGTCCGTCTTCGACATGGACGTGGACGCGCGGGTCGCGAAGCGGATTCGCCTCCGGCGGCCACGCCACCTCGCTCAGATCGAGAATGTTCCTCGAGATGTCGACGACGTCGATCGATCGGATCTCGTGAGAATCGGCGAGCGCACGCGCGGTCACACCGACGCCGTAACTGATCAGCAGCGCGTTTCGCGCATTCGGACGCAACGCGAGCGGGAGATATGCGAACTCGCCCATGTAGCGGCGGCACACGAATGTCGTCGCCGACATCGAGAATCCATTCGTGAACAACCTGCGCGCATACGGCTCGCCGGCAAAATCAGTGCGCAGAAATGCGGCGGTCTCGATCGGCCCCTCGCGGAGAACTTCCAGTCGCGTTTCCGCATTCAGGTATTCCGCTGCCGACTGCAGCACGAACCTACTGCGCATCGCGCCAAACGGAAACAGGAGCAGCGCGATCGCGACGATGGCCGCTGCAATCAACGACGATCGCTCGGCCACACGTCCCGTGAGTAACGTGACGAGACCATAGATGATGATGAGCGCGACGAACGATCGCTCCACCCCGATCGCCGGAATCAGCAGAAATGCCGCGACGATCGGACCGGCCGCGGCGCCGATCGTGTTGCCGAACGTCAGGAGCGATGTCGTTCGCGTGTCGTCGCCCAATTCCTCGCGCAGGCGCTGTCCGATCAGCGTGAACAGCAAACCCGACACGATCGCGACCGGCAACATGAGCCGCGCCGAGCCGGCGATCACCGCCGCAGTTTCGCGCCGCACGTAGTAGTCGCGGCCGATCTTCTCCATCGGTTGAAAGAAGCGATAGCTGAGCGCCACCGCAATCGCCGCGAGCGATGCAACGAGTGGGATCGCCAGACGCAATCGCGCACCGAGGAGCGCCCCGCATCCGATGCCGGCGAGGACAGTGGCCAGCATCACCGCAAACGCGAGGCTGCTGCCGAAGACGAACAGCGACATGAAGCGGAACCAGAGAACTTCCAGAGCGAGCAACGTGAATCCGCAGAACCCTGCAGCGATGATCAATCGGAGTGCCGGCGATGAGAGTCTGGTGCGCGTCTCACGCCGGGCAACCTCGACGAGATCGCTGCGCGCGATCATGAACGCGGCCACGCCTGCGATCAGATCGAGATCGGCCGCGAAGATCGCGGTGCCGCGGATGCCAAGTGCCCGGATCAGAAACAACTCTCCGGCCAGAGCGCCGGCGGTGGCACCGAGTGTGTTCCAGCCGTACAACATGCCCAGGACTCGGGCGAAGTCGGGTTGGGAGCTCGAGAGGGCGCTGACGACGGCAGGCAGCGTCGCGCCCATCAGCGTCGACGGAATCGCGAGAAGGATGAACGCCATCGTCAGCCGCGCCGCGTTGAGCAGAATCGCGTGATCGCCGAGTTGACGGAACAGCGGCGCGAACAACGATGCCGTCAGTGGCAACACGAACACGAGCAGGAGTCCGGACGCCGCGATACCGAGCTCGATCGCGCCGTAAACGCGAAGTGGATGTCGACCGGCGACGAGCCGCGGCGCGAGCAGATTGCCTGTAGCGAGTCCGGCCATGAAACTGGCCAGCACGATCGCCGTCGCCCATGCACTCGAGCCGAAACTCAAACCGGCCAGACGGAACCACAACGTCTCGAAGAGAACGCCCGCCGCGCCCGACAGCAGGAACATCGACGAGAACGCGACCGTGCGCCTCGCGCCTTGCATTCGTTCCCATGGTAGACGCGAACCTGAACAGAACATGAATTCCGTCTCGCACGACTCTCGGTCTATTCTTGTGACGTGACTCGCGACGCCGGCCCGCCCGAACCGAGCAGGATCCGTCGCTGGCTCGGCGCGTTCGGGCCGGGCCTGATCGCCGGTGCCGCCGACGACGATCCGTCCGGCATCGCCACCTACTCGATCGCCGGCGCGCAACTCGGAACATCGCTCCTCTGGACGGCGCTCATCACGTGGCCGTTGATGGCTGCCGTGCAGATGATGTGCGCGCGCATCGGGATGTGTTCCGGCTACGGGCTCGCGCACGCGCTGCGTGCGAAGTTCCCCCGAGGAGTCGTCGCGGTTGCGTCGTTGTCGCTGCTCGCGGCGAACATCATCAACATCGGCGCCGACCTCTCGGGCATGGCCGATGCCGCCGAGATGCTGAGCGGCGTGAACTCGCATCTCTTCGTCATCGCGTTCGGGATCGGCATCAGCGCAGCGACCGTGTTTCTTCCGTACGCGAAAATCGCCAGTACGCTCAAGTGGCTGGCGCTGTTCCTGTTCGCTTACGTGCTGACCGCGATCGCGATCAAGCCCGACTGGATGCAGATCATCAAAGACACGATCGCGCCCTCCCTGCCACACTCGCAACTGGGCTGGGCCACACTCGTCGCCATCCTCGGAACGACGATCAGTCCGTACCTGTTTTTCTGGCAGGCGTCGCAGGAGGTCGAGGAAGAGAAAGCGATCGGCCGGCTCGACACGATTTCACGCCGCGGTGCGAGCGATCAGGAGATCTTCACGCGACGGCTCGACGTCGGCGTCGGGACGTTTTTTTCGAACCTGGTGATGTTCTTCATCATCGTCACGACGGCGTTCACACTGCACCGTCACGGACTCACGAACATCGAATCGTCGCGGCAGGCCGCGGAGGCGCTCGCGCCGCTGGCCGGGCGCGGGTGTTTCCTTCTCTACACCGCCGGTGTGATCGGTACCGGTCTGCTGGCGATCCCGACGCTCTCAGGTTCCGCGGCCTACGCGCTCGCCGAAACATTCGGATGGAAGCAGGGACTCGACGAGAAGATCCAAAAGGCCCGCGCGTTTTACGCCGTCGTGCTGCTCTCGACCGCGGTCGCGATCGGGCTGGACTTCATGAAGGTCAATCCGGTGACGGCGCTCTACTGGACGGCGATCATCAACGGACTGCTCGCGCCGTTCCTTCTCGTGGGCATCATCGTCGTGTCCGCAGACCCCTACATCATGCACAACCAGCCGAGCTCGATCGGCAGCCGGGTCGTAGTCGGCCTGACGACGGCGGCGATGTTTGCGGCGGGAATCGCCATGTTTGTGCTCTGAGCTGCGATCGCGGATCGTCCTCCTCAATAGTGAAACTTCCAGTCGACCTGCGCGACGACCTTGCGCGGCTCGACATAATGCGTTCCCCCGAACGTATTGCTCACGTCCAGCAGATAACGGCGGTTCGTGACATTCGTTGCGGTCAAGCGAAGTGAATATCGCGCGAATGACTTTCCCAGCGCGGCGTCGAACGTCGTGTGACCGGGAAGATGCGCCGGTCCGTTTCCATCGAGGAAGCCGGAGCCGTAGTTCAGATTCCCGCTGAGCCACATCGCGGCAGGAAGCTCCGCCGTGCCGCCGGTGCTCAGCGTGTTCCGTTGATCGTGGTCGAGAAGGAATCGGCCCTCAGGCGGCGTGAAGTCCGTCAGTCCTCCTGCAACAGCTCCCTCGCCCTCGACTGTTTGATGCGAGTACGCGAGATGAAAACGCCTCGTACTTCCTACTGGCGAACTAATCATGAGCTCGAAGCCGCGAATGTGTGCGCGATCGATCGTGAGCGGGAAAAAGATGTTCGAGTTCCCGAGAACATCATGATCGAAGAAATTGCGCGCCTCGGTTCGGAAGGCGGAACCATCGAACGTCCAGCCGCGGGCCGGTACCGAGATGCCCGCCTCGAGCTGGCGGTCGCGTTCTCCGTGGAGCGGCAGGAAGCCGAAGCCCTGCTGCAGGACGAGATCGAGAATCGGTCCGGATACTGTCGCAAGTGGAGGCGGCTGGTAATAGCGGCCCCACGACATGCGGGCGACGATACCGGCCGGGAGCCTCGCGGCCAGTCCGAGGCGAGGCGTGGTCGCTGATTCATGAACGTCGCCGCGGAACCAGGTCTGGCGCAAGCCGGCGCGCAGCGTGATCCTCGATGTCAGCGGGATCGAATCCTCGACGAACGCCGCTTCGAGACTGCCGGCAGGCGAGAGACGCTGCGACAGCGAGAGTCCGCTGCCGTCGTTCGCCACGACACCGAATTGATGTTCATCATTCTGCCGGTACGCGAGAACACCCGCGCTCGCCTCCTGACGGTGCCACGTGCCGGCGATCGTGGACTGGAGGCCGGCGTAGTGCGACGTGCGGTGGTCGGTGGTCGAGATCGGATCGTGCTCGCCGCCGTCGAAGTTGGCGCGATTCGCGTGAAAAAACGGCGCGACAGTCAACAGCAGCTTCGGCGAAACGGTCCGCAGCCAGGTCGCGTTGAGAAAGAAATCGCGTTCACGCTGCGAATCGCGCACGCCCTGCGATTCCATATCCTCGTCGTTGGGGATTTGATAGGAGTCGGTGCGGCCGGATCCGACGACGCGCAACTGATCGGTCGAGGAAGGCAGGTAGATCAATGAAGCAAACGCGCCCGCGCCGCTCTGCTGATCGTGAATCAGACGCGTGACCGGCGTCTCCAGGCCTGCATCGGTTCGATTCGCATTGACGCTCGCGTAGTAAGCAAAGTGATCGGTGTGACTCCCGGCGCTGACCTGGTCGTTCGTCGTGCGATGCGTACCGAAGCTGAGCGTGAGCGTCCCGTCATTCTTGCGCTCGAAGCCACTTCGCGGCACGACGTTGAACACGGCATACGTTCGATCGCCGACCTCCGCGGAGTAGCCGCCGCGCTGCATTTCCATGTAGTCGATGTCTCTCGGATCGAACTGCGGTCCGACGTTGCTGGAAATGTTCGTGTTCGGCACAGGCACGCCGTCGACGAGCCAGCCGACCTGATGGCCGCCGCGCACATGAAGCTGATCGTGAACGACGTACGAACCGGGCACGAAGTCGGTGATGATCGCCAGACTGTTCGCCTGATCGGCACCGGGTGTGCGGGCCACGTCGATGCGGCTGATCGTGACCTGCGTCGTCGGCGACTTCGTGTCGACGGCGCCCGCGGCTGCAACGACACTGACGTTCTCGCTAATCTTGAGAAGCCCGAGCGTCATGTCGAGCGTGGTGACAGTGCCGGAGTCTACGGCGAATGCGCGCTCTCTTGCCACGAAACCATTCGCGGTGACCAACAGCCGATAGCGGCCGAGTGGAACCGCGGTGAAGCTGAAGGCGCCGTTCGGATCGCTCATCGATGATTGACGCCACGCGCTGGTTTCAGCGCGAAGCTCGACGGTGGCTTTGCCGATGGCGTGCTGCTGATCGTCACGCACGGTGCCGCGCACAGTTCCGAAGATGGTTGCCAGCGCGCCATGCGCGAACATCGAGAACAATAGAAAACTGATCCACACTCGTCGAGACACCGAGTTCTCCTCTTCACGACTTCACTTCAGCGGCAGAGCAGCTAAGCGAAACGCGGAGGGGGAGTCTCTGGCGTGAAAGATGTGGCCGGCAGGTGCACCGGAGACGCAGTCAAAAACTCTGCGACACGGTCGGGCGCGCGGACGCCGATGCTGGGCAGCGTCAGGTCGCTGTCATTTCGAATGTTGGCCCGGTGCGGCTCGTCGTGACGCTGGACCGCACACGACAGACCTCGCGATTCGCAGCCCAGGATATGGCTCATCAACGGGCAGGATGCGGCCGCTTTCAGACAACAGCACGCGCGAGCGCCTCCGCCCGGCACCGGGGGAAGCGCAGTCAGCACGATGACTGCGATCAGGCAGACAGCAGCCACGCGCACGAGTGCATTGTATTGGAGTCGTAACGGCCGCATCGGCGCCAGGAGCTAGAATCGGAACCTCGTGACCAGACTGTTCCCCGCATTCGTGGCGGCTGTCCTCCTCGCACCTCTCCCCTGCTCCGCTCACGCCGTCGTCGACCTCGCCATCCGGTTCGTCGCGCCCGAGTATGTGGCGGCCAACACGACGGTGCCGGTCGATGTCATCGTCGACGCGAACGCATACGACACCGCCGACGACGTCACGCTCCAGATCCACGTGAGCAATGCGCGGACATCGTCCGCTGACGACGCGTGGCGATGCACGAACACTTCTCCTGATCTCATCGAGTGCACGGCCGGTGAGCTCGCAGCCGGATCGCACGAAGTTCATCTCGATGTCGTGGCTCCGTCGGCAGGGCTGCTCCAGATCCGTGCGACGGTCGGCACCGCCGATGGCTTCGATCCGCGCGAAGACAACAACGACGTGTCGCTGACGATCCGCGTATTCGACCCGGCGCGGTGCACGCAGCGAGCGCCGCAGCGCGCCGGTGATCTTCAATGGACGGAATCCGCCGGTGCGGCTTCATACGACGTGTTTTATGGAATCGATGGCGAAACGCCGCATCTCCAGACGTCGACCTCACTGACGCACTCGTCGACGCATGTTCCGGGCGGCCGCGTCACATGGTTTGTGCGCGCCCGATTCGATAGCTGCCCGGCGCTGGACAGTCCGGTCGCAACATTTGAATCGAACGGTCCACCGATGCAGCTCGCGACGGCGACCGTCGCTCGCGACCCGCTGATCGGTCCGGCGTCGGTGGCAATCGACGGAACCGACGTCATCGTCGCGGATGCCCCCGCGAAGAAGTTGTACACGTTCGACACGACGACGGGCGCTCTCACTCCGATGCCTCTTTACGGCGACATCGTGTCCGCGCCTCCGCTGTTCGATGGCGGCATCACGATCGGCCCCGGCTCTTTTCTTTACGACGCCGATCGAGGAACGCATTCGGTGCGGTTCTCCGATTCAACGAATTACATGTATTTCGTCGCCGGTCAGCCTGGAAGTGCCGGCACGATCGACGGGCAGGGAAACGCGGCGCGATTCGATGCGCCCACAGCGATCGCGACCACCACCGATTCGCAGATGTTCGTCACGGACGCCGCCAGCAACGTCGTGCGACGCGTTGCGTACAACAACGCGAAGTTCGACTTCGACGTGATCACAGTTGCGGGTGTTGCGGGCCCAGGCGCTTTTAGCGACGGCGCCGGCACGACGGCGCGCTTCAATGAACCGACCGGTGTTGCGGTCGATGCAGCCGGTAACGTGCTCGTGGCCGATCGCGGCAACCAGGTCATCCGCAAGATCGCGCCGGACGGCTCGGTCAGTACGATCGCCGGCATCCCGACAGTCGCGGGCCATCGTGACGGTGACCGATCCGCGGCGCTCTTCAATCGTCCCTGCGGCATCGCGATCGATCCATGGGGCAATCTCTACGTGACCGAAGAGGGCAATCACGACATCCGCAAGATCGCCCCGAACGGCCGCGTGACGACGGTCGCAGGAGATCCGAGCGCAACCGGCAGCAGTGATGGCGCCGGCAGCGACGCGCACTTCACAACTCCGTCGCTGCTGGCAATTGCGGGCGACGGCACGCTCTGGATTCCGGATGCCGGCAACGGACGGCTCGTGCGCGCCGGCCCGTTCGGCGGCGAAAAGCGCCGCGCGGCCCACCGCTGATCCGCTGCCGTAACTTTCGCGCCCTCGTGGGTTTATACCTTTGCAACAATGCCCGACGAACGGACTCTGATCGAGGCGGCGCAGAAAGATCCGGGACGGTTCGCCGAGCTCTACGAGGAGAACTTCGACCGCGTGTACGCATTCGTCGTCCGCCGCGTCCGCGAGCGGCAGGACGCCGAGGATCTGACGGCAAACGTGTTTCAAAAGGCGCTGGCGAGTCTTCCCCAATTCGAGTGGCGCGGCGCGCCGTTCGCGGCATGGCTGTACCGCATCGCGGCGAACGCGATCGCCGACCACTTCAAGGAGAAGTCGCGAATGACCGGTGTGGTGCAGGAAGCGGCAACCACGGAGCCGGCGGAAGACATCGAGCGTCGCGCCGCACTCTTTCGTTCCGTCGATCGTCTGCCCCGCGATCAGCAGCGCGTCGTCGTCATGCGGTTCGCCGAGGGAAAAAGCATTCGTGAAATCTCAAAAGAGATGGAGAAGAGCGAAGGCGCCGTGAAACAACTTCAGTGGAGAGCGATGCAGGCCTTGCGCGCCCAGATGGGTGAACGGCGTGGCTGAGCGCGACGTCATCGAGCGTCTCGACGAGATGATCGGCGCGGTCCTGGCCGGACGTCGCGACACGCCCGTCGTCGACGCCGATCTGGCGATGCTCGCCGCGGTTGCCGTCGATCTCCGCGATCTGCCCCGCCCCGACTTCAGAACAAAATTGAGGAGGCAACTCATGCCGAACGTAGAGGTCAAAGAAGAGCTCCACACCATGACGCCGTATTTCGTTCTCAAGGGTGCCGATCGTGTGATCCAGTTTTTGCGCGAGGCATTCGGCGCCGAACTTCGGGGCCGTTACACGCGGCCTGACGGGAGCGTGATGCACGCACAGTTGAAGATCGACGACTCCTTCATCGAGCTCGGCGAAGCGAACGAGCAGTATCCGCCCGCAGCGATGGCGATTCATCTGTACGTCGACGACGCCGACGCGATGTACACGCGCGCGCTGGCAGCAGGTGGTACGTCACTGCGTCCAATGACGGATCAGTTCTACGGAGATCGCGAAGGCTCCGTCACGGATCCGGCCGGCAATTTCTGGTACATCGCCACGCACAAAGCGACAGGATCGAGGCCGCCGGGCTTCCGCACCATCACCCCGTTCATTCATGTGCGAGGTGTTGATCGCCTCATGGAGTACCTGAAAACCGCGTTCGACGCGGTCGAGCTCAGCCGCTACGAGGCCGATCACCTGATCGCACACGGCGCGATGCAGATCGGCGATTCCGTCATCGAGATGGGAGAAGGCGCCGGCGAATGGAAGCCGAAGCCGGCGCACATCCACCTGTTCGTTCCCGACGCCGACGCCGTCTTCGCCCGAGCGCTGCAGGCAGGCGCCACAGTCCTTTACCCGATCGCCGATATGCCGTACGGCGAACGTTCCGGAGGTGTCACCGATCCGTTCGGGAACCAGTGGTTCATCGCCACGCCGAAGTAGGTAGTATTCGGCGCGATGAACGTCATCGCGCTTTTCCTCGCGATCGTGATGAGCGACGCGCGCCCTCGCACGTCGACGATCGCCGAGGCTGCCGATTACGCCGCGGTGCAGCGCGAGATCAAGGCCGCCGGCCCAAGAATCCGCGTCGTCAATCTCTGGGCGACGTGGTGCGGGCCGTGTGTCGCGGAGATGGCGGATCTGCAGAAGATTGCGAACCGCTTCCCGCGCATCGCATTGATCGGTATCTCGCTGGACGACGCGATCCCCGGCAGCCGTGAAGAGACGAGAGTCAAAGTCGCGCAGTTCCTTCGACAGCACGGCGTGAAGTACCGCAATGTTTACTTCACCGGACGGCAGAGCGAGCTCACCGATCGTTTCAATTTCGAAGGCGAGCTGCCGGTCACGTTCGTCTACAGT
>DASVHS010000252.1:0-1562 GCA_036382495.1 Thermoanaerobaculia bacterium
GGCTGCGCGAGATTCGCCGCGAGCAGCCGAACGGCCGCGTGTCGATCGTCAGCGCCGCCGATCCGCTCAATCTAACCGGCATCATCACCGCCGGCGAACGCGTGCGCGCGATTCCCTCAAATCGCATCGCCTATCGCGACGGCATCCCCGTCTCGGTGATGGAAGGCGACTTCCTGCGCCCGCTCGCGGAGATCGAGCCGGCAAGCGCGATGGAGATCGCCGCCGCACTTGCAGGCCGTCGCGTTCCTGTCGTCAGCGGTTTCGTCGGCCGAAACGGACACGCCTGAGCGTCTGGTCCGGCTTCGACGCGTACATCGCTTCGTCGGCGACGTGCAGCGTCTCTTCCGGTTTGCCACCCGGCTTCAATTCCGACGCGCCGACCGAGAACGCGATCGATGGAATGCGCTGCCTCAACGTCTCGAGCCGCTCATCGACTGCCTGCGCGTCCAGGCCACAAGAGATGACCACGAATTCATCGCCGCCGTAGCGCACGACCGCGTCGTCAGGGCGGAAGCTCGCCAGCAGTGCGGCCGCGAACTGGCGCAGAACTTCATCGCCGGCATCGTGGCCCTGCAGGTCGTTGATGTCCTTGAAGCCGTCGAGATCGAAAAAGAGAAACGTCGCGCCGGCCGGTTGAACGCTGCGGAACACAAGTGGCAGCACCCGCCGGTTCGCGAGACCGGTCAGCGGATCGCGATCGGCCAGCGCGCGGAGATCTTCCTGCGCCGCGATCAGTCCGCTGTTGGAATTGCGCAACTCCGAGAGGATCCGGTCGGAGATCACGAGCACACATCCGAGCGCGAGGAACCACTCCGCACCGGTGTCGACCGATGATGACGCGGCCAGAAACGTTGAAGCACGATCATGCACGAGCGAGCTGCCGCCCATTCCCACGATCGCGTACGCGGAGAACTCTGCGATCGCGATCGCGGCGCGAACGAACAGACCGGCCGTGAACCAGATGACGACGCGCGCGCGCATCAACGCGATCGCCGTCGCGACGAACAGGATCGCCAGCGCGCCGTGTTGCACAAGGCCGAGCAGCACGATCGAATTCAGGAAGATCCCGCCGAGGACCGCGAACGTCGTGATCGCGATCAGCCGCCGGCGCGTTGTCAGCCGGACGGCTCCCGATCCTTCGATGATCAGAAGCACGAACGTGATCTTCGCGCCGAGATTCGCCGTCCGCACAAGAATCAGTGGAATCCCATTCAGCGAGAAGTACCAGAACACGAGCGTGGCCAGCAGCGCACCGAGATTCGCAACCCACGCACGCGTCCACCACACCACCTCCGGGCGCCGCACCGATTTCGACAGCGCGACGAAGAACACGGCGATCATGAACGCCGAGGTGAGCTGGACTGCTGTGCTCCAACGCCAGAGAAGGATGTCCATCGACCGACTCGGCCCATTCTGACACCAGCGGCGGGCTGAAGCCCGCCTCCACACAGAGTCAGCGCTTGCGGCCGGCGATCATCAGCACCACTCCGCCGGCGATCAGCACTGCGCTGATGCCCGGATGCACGCGTTCGCGCTCCGTCGTCTCGACGCCGAGGGAGATG
>DASVHS010000253.1:0-5740 GCA_036382495.1 Thermoanaerobaculia bacterium
GACAGTTCCACATCCCAGTACTCGCGGTCCGCCGGTGAGGTCGACCACCACCCATCCTGGATCTTCCACGGGCCGGAAGACATTGTGGCCGGGCCGGCATGATCGCTGTCCCCGTTGATCCGTTCGATTTTCGTTTCTCCATCGACGACACGTGTGATCACTTCCACGGGAATCGGCGGACGGAACACCCGCACGGCGAGCAACCCGCGGCTCCTGGCCGCCTTGCGGCGTGCGTCGGGTGGGGGAGGGGGCGCGTAATCTGCGATCGAGTAGCGTTCGGGCAGATGTCCGTCGACGGCCATGGCCATGCCGATGCGGCCGTCGCCGAGAAGTGAGATCAGGCGCGCGATCGTCGTCGCGAGTTTTTCGGGCGACAACGCGGTCGGGCCAAACAGTGAAAGCTGTGCGCGGCGCGGGCGGTCGGGGTGAGCGACGATCACGAATCCGACGACCGGCGCACCGGGCGGCGTCTTTTCGAGATCGAGGCGCAGCAATGTCAGCATCGTCTTCACGTCGCGCGTCGGCGCGGGAAGATCGATCGCGCGCGAGTGGAAGCCGTCCGGCTCGAGCGTCATCGTCAATTCGAGCCGTGTGCATGCGAAGCCCTGCACTTCCATCCGCTTCGTCAACCGATCGAGTGCGGCGCTGGCGATGAACAGAAACGGCTCGAGCGCGACGAGCGGCCACTCGAGGTCCATGCCTTCGCGAAACTCGGGCGGCAGCGCGCGCGGAATCAGCGGCCTTGGATCGATCCCCCGTGCCGCGTAATGAAGATCGCGTCCGATTTCGCCGAGGCGGCTGGCGATTTCGCTTTCGGGGAGGCGGGCCAGGTCGCCGATCGACGTGATGCCCCATCGATCGAGCGTCATCGCCGCATTCATCTCCGGTCCGAGCCGCGTCAGCGGCAGCGGCGCGAGGAAGTCCGCTTCTTTTCCCTGCTCGACGACCGTCGGCGACTTCGGCAGCTCCGCGGCAACGCGCGACGCGAGTTTGCTTGCCGCCACGCCGACTCGCGCGGGGAGGCCGATTGCGTCGCATTTCTGGATGGCGTTCCGGGCAAGATGATGTTCCCACGAGAGCGCAGAGCGCGGAGCGCGGAGCGCAGGATCATTTCGATTTTCATCTGCGCTCTGCGCTCTGCCCTCTGCGCTCTGAAAATGGTTTTCCATCCCGGCGATGTCGATGTACACGATCCCGTCGCCGGAATCTTCGATGCGCGGCGAGAACGTCTCTGCGACTTCGAGCAACGCTTCCTGGGCGGTGCGCTCGCACTCGGCATCGCGGCCGCGCGCGATCAGCTTCGGCAGAATCGATCGAGCCTGGGCGAGGGAATGGCCGGGACGGATCCCTTTCGTCCGCGCGCGACGAGTCGCTGCGACGACGTGCGCGTTGTTGCCGTTGCCCTCGACGATCGCCAGCGCTTCCTGCAGCAGCTCCGGCTCACTCCGCAATCTGGCAGCGAGCGGGAACATCGGGATGTAGATGCAGGCGATTCGACCCATGTTCAGAGCGCGGAGCGCAGAGCGCAGAGCGCAGAAGCTCCCGGTTTCATGTGCCGGTGCTTTTCGAGAACGAAGTTCGTGCTGACACCTTCGAGCAGGCGCGGCGACTTTCCTTTGCCGAGCCACTGCACGCGTGTCTTCTCGCCGCGAATGACGGCTTCGGACGCGGTCCCCATGAATGTGTATGGCGTCGAGATCAGCATCGCTGCACCGTGCGACTCGGCGGCGCGCGCGAGGCGAACCCAGGTCGCGTCGGGAGGGCGGCGGCCGCGCACGGGATGAAGTCCGGCGTCGAGGATGACCAGCTGGAATCCCGTCGCCGTGATCATCTCCGCCGCCATGACCGCCTGTTTCATCGTGTTCGGCCGGACCCAGAGCAGACGTCGCAGATCGACGCCCGCTGCCTCGGCAAGCTGCGGATCGAAGTGATCGTTAACGTCAATCAACGCTGCCGCTTCACCGATCGAGGTCGCAGCGGCAAGCGCCGACATCACGATCGAGAATCGTCCGGCGGCACGGCGCGCGACGAGTTCCACGACTTTGCCCCGCCGCAGCCCACCGCCGAGGATCGTGTCGATCGCCTCGATCGTCGTCGGCAGAAAATCTTCGCGGCGCGTTTTGTTGAGCGCGTGGATGAGCTCGGTCGCGCTCGTGACTTTTCGTGCGATCGCCGGATCGAGCGCCGCGCGAAGATTTCGAACCGCCTCACGCTGCTCGATTTCTACCGGTTGGAGAGGCGGGACGAGGATGGGTTTCGAGCGGCTCGGCCTGAGATCGAGTAGCTGGAACTGAGTGTCGAGACGAGGAGCCGTTACAACCATGGGGGAGTCGCCGTTAACGATAGGCGGTAATGAGGCGTAAATGCAATCGAAGGGGTACTGGGTCAATTATGACCCAGTACCACCGAAGGCCGGTGGCGGCAGCACCTTTGCTATCGGATTCACTTAGATGGCGAACGATCTCGACAATCTGATCAAAAGCCTCAAACGTCAGCGTACCGATGTCGAGACGGACATGAACTCCACGCGCGAACAAGACGCCGCGGATCTCGTCGAGAAGTTCGAGCAACTGCGCAAACGTTCCGAGGAGCTCGACGATACTTTTCGCCGTCAGCACAAACAGCCGCCGGCTTCCTCGCGCTGACTTGCTCCGTCCGAAATCCCGTTGAATCGGCACGCGGCTGGACCGACGCACTACTATTCATGAGGATCATGCGCGTCCGATTCGGCGACTTCATCCTGGACACCGATCGGCATGAGTTGATGCGCGGCGGCGAACCGGTGCACCTTCCGCCCAAAACGTTTCAACTCCTGCAGATTCTCGCCGAGGAGCGGCCGAAAGCCGTGGCGCAACAGGATCTTTATGATCGTCTCTGGCCCGAGACGTTCGTAGAGAAATCGAATCTTCACAATCTGATCTATCAGCTTCGCGAAGCGTTGGACGACGGCGAGCAGACGATGATTCGTACGGTGTACGGATTTGGATTCTCGTTCGCTGCGCCGGTGAGCGACGCCGCGCCGGCGGCACTTTGGCAGATTGTCATTGGCAGCCTCGTGTTCGATCTCAACGATGGAGAGAATCTCGTCGGACGGGAGCGGGCAGCGTCCGTGAGAATTGACTCAGGATCGATTTCCCGTCACCACGCGCGCATCACCGTATCTCCGCGCGGCGTGACTCTCGAAGATCTCGAGAGCAAGAACGGGACGACGATTCGAGGCCGTCGGATTCATTCTGTGAGCGACCTTCGCGACGGCGACCGCATCGTTTTCGGCACCGTCGCCGCGGTCCTTCGAGCCATCCGCCCGGCGATCACCACGCAGACGGCCGCAAGGTAGACGGTATATCTTTGCCACTCTTGTGAAAGTCAGCGCTGGTGTGCGGCTTGGCCCGTACGAGATTACCGCTCCTCTCGGCGCGGGCGGCATGGGCGAAGTCTTTCGCGCGCGCGACGTGCGCCTGGGGCGCAACGTGGCGATCAAGGTGTTGCCGCACTCGGTTTCGCTCGATCCCGAGCGTCTTCGGCGCTTTGAGACAGAAGCGCGCTCGGCGTCGGCGCTCAACCATCCGAACATCGTCACCATTTATGAAGTGGGTTCCTTTGACGGTGTTTCGTACATCGCGATGGAGCTCGTGGAAGGTGCCTCTCTGCGCGCAAAGATTCAGGGGCCGCTCGCCGTCCGGACGCTTCTTCCTATCGCGTCGCAAGTGGCAGCGGGTCTTGCGGCCGCACACGACAGCGGAATTGTCCATCGGGACCTGAAGCCCGAGAACGTGATGGTGACGAAGGACGGACTCGTGAAGATCCTCGATTTTGGATTAGCGAAGCTGATCGTCACCGGTCTGGAAGCCGAGACGCACGTGGCCACCGAAGCCGCGACGACGCCCGGTGTCGTTATGGGAACCGCTGCCTACATGTCTCCCGAGCAGGCATCAGGCCACCCTCTCGACTTCCGAAGCGATCAGTTTTCTCTCGGCTCAATGCTCTATGAAATGGCAACCGGGAAACGCGCTTTCGATCGGCCAACTGCTTCCCAGACACAGGCCTCGATCATCGAGGACGAGCCGGAGCCGATCGCTGCGAGCAATCCTGAGGTTCCGGCACCCCTTCGATGGGTGATCGATCGATGTCTGTCCAAGGAGCGGGAGAACCGCTACGCGGCGACGAAAGACCTGGCCCGGGAGCTGACAAATCTTCGCGATCATGTCCATGAGATGAGCGGCTCGCTCGCCGCCGCTGCGGCGCCTTCCAGCCGCGTTCGATCCAGACTCATGGCGGCGGCTGCGCTGGTCGTACTGGTCACACTCGGCGTAACAGCGTGGCAGATGATCCGGCACGACTATTTCTGGCGAAGCCCGCTGAGCGGCGCGAGTTTCACGCGCTTCACTGACTGGGAAGGCGATGAGCTCGATGGCTCGATTTCTCCCGATGGAAAATTCGCGACATTTCTTTCCGACCGCGACGGGATTTTCGACGTCTGGGTCGGACAGATTGGCAGTGGCGAGTTCTTGAATCTCACCAAGGGGAAGTATCCGTCGCTGGCAAACCCGATCGTCCGCAATGTTTCGTTCTCTGACGACAGTACGCACGTGGCATTCCGCGTCAATTCAGAGGACGGCAAAGCGCATCGCATCCTGCTTGTGCCGACGATTGGCGGCACTCCACAGCCGTTCTTGCCGAGCGCAGTGGAAGCGGCGTGGTCGCCCGATCACAAACACGTCGCTTTTTATCAGCCCGCTCCCGGCGACCCGATTTACATCGCCGATCGGAACGGCGCGAATCCCGCCCGGATCTGCGTCGACAAACCAGGCATCCATCAGCATTACCTGAGCTGGTCACCCGACAGCCGCTACGTCTACTTCGCGCGCGGCATTCCGCCGGACGAAATGGATATCTGGCGAGTGCCGTCAGCCGGTGGTGCGGCAGAGCGTTTGACGCATCACAATTCGCGTGTTCTCTGTCCCACTCTGCTCGACAACCGCACTCTGATCTACGTCGCACCACGCAGCGATGGCTCCGGTTCCGGTCTCTACGCGATGGACGTCAACCACCGAATTCCTCACGCGGTCACTGCCGGCCTGGAGGAGTACGTTTCCGTGAGCACCAGCAGTGACGGCCAGAACGTGCTCGCGACCGTTGCCAATCCAATCCGTGATCTCTGGATCGCACCCATTGCAGATCACGCTGTCGAAGAATCGGCAGTCCGTCGCTTCGCGCTTCCGACTTTGCGCGCCGCTTCACCGCGCTTTGGCCCCGATTACGTTCTCTATGTCGGCTCGAAAGGGGCGGCCGATAGTCTGTGGAAAATCAAAGATGCCGCGGAATCGGAGCTGTGGAAGGGCGCTGAGGGCGCGGTACCAAGCGCTCCAGCGGTGTCTCCTGATGGCAGCCGAATTTGCTTTCTGGTGCGCAGCAAGGGACAGGCACGTCTGCACGTGATGGCGGCCGACGGAACCGATGTCCGTGGGCTGGCTGATACGCTCGAGGCGCGCGGTGCACCAAGCTGGTCGCCCGACGGCAAGTGGGTCGCCATCGCGGCGACGGAGGGCAAGGCGAATCCGCTGTTCAAGGTGCCCGCCGATGGTGGCGCACCCGTGCGACTCGTCGCCGGGGTGAATTCGGTCATCTCCAATCCGGTCTGGTCACCGGATGGTCGTTTCATTCTTTACTCCGTGGGCCAGGGCTCAGCAACTGTGCGTCTGCAAGGGATTACGCCGGACGGACATCCATTCCCTCTGCC
>DASVHS010000254.1:0-8069 GCA_036382495.1 Thermoanaerobaculia bacterium
ATGAATATCATCGGCATTTCCGCGTACTACCACGACTCCGCCGCCGCGCTCATCCGCGACGGCGAGATCATCGCGGCGGCGCAGGAAGAACGGTTCACGCGAAAAAAAGGCGATCACCGTTTTCCTTCGCAATCGCTCGAGTACGTGCTCAAAGCCGGCGGGCTGCAATCCGTCAATGACGCCGACTACCTTGTCTTCTACGACAAGCCGCTGACGAAATTCGAACGGTTGCTCAGCACGTATGTTTCGTTTGCGCCGGGCGGCATCCGCTCGTTCATCAAGGCGATGCCGCTGTGGCTCAAGGAAAAGCTGCACATGCCGCGCGAGATCCGGAAGATCACCGGCTACGAAGGAAAGATTCTCTTCGCGCAGCATCACGAGTCGCATGCGGCGTCGGCGTTTTATCCGTCGCCGTTCGACGAGGCGGCGATCATCTGCTTCGACGGAGTCGGCGAGTGGGCGACGACGACCGTGTGGACCGGCCGCGGCAACCGCATCGAGCTTCAGAAGGAGATCCGCTTCCCGCACTCGCTCGGCCTGCTCTACTCCGCGTTCACGTACTACACCGGCTTCAAAGTGAATTCGGGCGAGTACAAGGTGATGGGACTCGCGCCGTACGGCCGGCCCGTCTACGCGGATGCGATCCGTAAGCACCTCATCGAGATCCGCGACGACGGTTCATTCCGCATGGACCTCGACTACTTCAACTATGCGCACGGCCTGACGATGACGAACGATCGTTTTCATCGTCTGTTCGGCGGACCGCCGCGCGAGCCGGAGACATTGCTCACGC
Organism: Thermoanaerobaculia bacterium; assembly: GCA_036382495.1. GTDB lineage: Bacteria > Acidobacteriota > Thermoanaerobaculia > Gp7-AA8 > Gp7-AA8 > DASVHS01. The sequence continues at coordinate 794 of DASVHS010000254.1, forward strand.
AGCGCGACCTCGACCTCGCCGCGAGCGTTCAGGAAATCTGCGAAGAAGTGATGGTGAAGATCGCTCGGAACGTCGCGAAAGAAACGAAGCTGCGCAATCTCTGCCTCGCCGGCGGCGTCGCGCTCAATTGCGTCGGCAACGGAAAAATTCTGCGCGACGGCGCGTTTGACGACATCTGGATCCAGCCGGCGGCGGGGGATGCGGGCGGGGCGGTGGGGGCGGGGCTGGCGGTCTGGCACATGTATCAGAGCGCAGAGCGCGGAGCGCGGAGCGCAGGGGAGCTGGACTCGCAGAAAGGTTCTTACCTCGGGCCCGAATACTCGCAGGCTGAGGTCGAGGCGTATCTTCGATTGCAATCTGCGCCTTACACGATTGTTGCTGACGAGCAGCTCTTGCCGCTTGCCGCTCAGTTCATCGCCGACGGAAAAATCATCGGCTGGTTCAGCGGACGGATGGAGTTCGGTCCACGCGCGCTCGGTGCGCGATCGATCGTCGGCGATGCGCGCGATCCGGAGATGCAGAAGCGGATGAACCTCAAGATCAAGTTTCGCGAGTCGTTCCGTCCGTTCGCGCCGGCGGTGCTGGCCGAGCACGTCAGCGAATGGTTCGATCTCGACCGGCCCAGCCCGTACATGCTGCTCGTCGCCGACGTGAAGAAAGAACACCAGATCGCCATGAGCGACGATCAGCAGAAACTTTTCGGCATCGACAAGTTGAACGTGAAGCGGTCGAGCATTCCTGCGGTGACGCACGTTGACTACTCGGCGCGTGTTCAAACCGTTCATCGTGAGACGAACCCGCGATTTCACTCGCTGCTTTCGGAGTTTCACCGCATCACGGGCTGCCCGGTCGTCGTGAACACGTCATTCAACGTGCGCGGCGAGCCGATCGTCTGTACGCCGGACGACGCTTACCGCTGCTTCATGAACACCGACATCGACGTCCTCATCCTGGGGAACGCGCTGCTGTTGAAGAAAGAGCAGCCGCAGACGAGCGGAGCAAAACGTGAGTTCGAGCCCGACTGAGCGCAGACAGCTCGTCACGTTCGGCGTGACGATGGCGATCGCGTTTGCGATTGTCGCGGCCATCCGCGTCTGGCGTCGAGGCTTCGACGCGATCGCCATCACGTTCTGCGTCGTGGCCGCAGTGTTCGCGCTGAGCGCGCTCGTCGCGCCGGCGATGCTCGCCCCGATCCGTCGCTGGTGGATGCGCTTCGCCGAGATCCTCGGGTGGATCAACACACGGATCCTGCTGATTCTGATCTTCTATCTGGTCGTCACGCCGCTCGGCCTGGTGATGCGGGTGTTCCGCCGCCCACCGCTCGACATGGCCCGGCGCGATTCCTACTGGACAGAACCGCCGCGAAACTCGTACGGTGATCGTCACTACGAGAAACAGTTCTGATGTTCGATTTGATCAAAGAGTTTTACCAGTACATCCGCGAGCGTAAGAAGCTGTGGATGCTGCCGATCATCCTGATCCTGTTGCTTCTGTCCGGGATCATCACACTGACCGCCGGAAGCGCACTCGCTCCATTCATTTATTCTCTCTTCTGATGCGCGGCCGCGCCCTTCTTTTCTTCGCGATCTTCCTGGGCCTCTCGCTGATCTTCACGTTCGCGTGCGGCGAGATCTTCGTCCGCGTCCTCGGACGATACGACGCAGACGGCACGTTCTATTTTCACGACAAACCTGTGCCGCCGTTCGCGTTGCCGGTGAAGAACGCCCAGGCGCTCATCAACGAATACCTCCACGATCAGACCGGATACATGGCGTACGACGCCGACCTCGGCTGGACGAATCGCCCCGGCTCGTGCACGCAGGACCATAAGTACTGTGCAAACAGCGCCGGACTTCGCTCCGATCACGAGTTCACAAAGGCGATTCCGCCGGGCGTGCTGCGCGTCTCGCTCTTCGGTGATTCATTCATTCACGGACACGACGTCGAGCTTCGCGGCAGTCTCGCTCCGCAACTCGAGACCGCGCTCGCGGCGCGCGGCGTCGTCGCGCAGGCGTTGAACTTTGGCGTCGGCGGCTATGGAATCGATCAGGCGTACCTGCGCTACTCGCGTGACGGCGCACGTTTCGACACCGATTTGATCGTCGAAGGACTGCAATTCGAAAACGTTGCGCGGCATCTGATGGTGTTTCGCCTCATCGGGTATCCGCAATCAAAAATCCCGTTTTCGAAACCGCGCTTTCACTTCGACGGCCCATCGCTCCTGCCGGTGAACAAGCCCACGGTCGCGCCCGAGCACGTCCCTTCCGTGCTTGCGAATTTCGAGACGTCACCGCTGCGGCGCTTCGAATTTTTCTACACCGACAAGTACCGGCGGTACTGGTGGCGCAGCAGCAAACTCCTGGCGATCCTGGCGAACGCGCGGCAAAAAGATGATTCCGTCGATGTCATGCGGCCGGACGGCGAGGGCATCCAGGTGACGCTTGCGATTCTCGATCGGTTCAAGAATGACGTCGGCGTGACCGGCAAGCCGTTCCTTCTGGTCTACCTGCCGCTGAAGGACAATCTCGCGGCGATGTTGCGCGGCGAAAAGGATCCGTGGGAGCCGTACTTGAACATGTTCCGGAAAGAGTTCCGCATCGTCGACCCGACGCCGCGCTTGCTCGAGATCGCGCGGAAGAAAGGCGTTGAAGCCGTTGCGCCGGGTCACTACTCGGCCGACGGCAATCGCGCGGTCGCGGAGACACTCGCCGATGCGATCGCTGCCAGCCGCCGCTAGTTTTTGATCTTCTGTCCCTTGACCGGCTCGCCGCGTTCGACTTTCTTTCCGTCGGCGACGTAGTTGAGGAACTGGGCAGGAAGACCTTCGCCTTCGCCGAAGTGCGGCGCGTTTTGAAGGTGGTAGTGGAGATGCGGCTCGCTCGTGTTTCCGCTGTTTCCACAGTGTCCGACGAGCTGCCCACGCTTCACGTGATCGCCCATCTTCGGGACCACCGTTCCATTGCGGAAGTGCGCGAGCAGTGAGAACTCGCCGTTCCCGTGATCGATCACGATGTGATTGCCGGCGGCCGCGGATGGATTCATCACACCCGGCGTGTTGTCGGCAATGCCGTCGACTGACTCACTGACTACTCCATCTGCCGGGGCGAAGATCGGCTGGTTCCAGCAGTAGTAATTTGCGGCGATCTTCGCGTCGCCCGAGAAACTCGACCCGTCACGCATGATCAGAAAGTCGTAAGCGAACCGCTGGTCGCGCGCGATCACGTGATAGTTCTGCTCGCGAGTTCGTCCGCCCCAGAAAACAAACCACTCGCCGTCGAACGGCAACCGAAGATTTGTTTTCGTCTGATAGTCGGAGAAGCGTGTCGCCGCCGCCTCAGTCGGCGGTTGTGCCGGTTTGAAAAACAGACCGGCGACTTTTCCCTGCGGATCGAACGCAACCACGACGTTCACGACACCTCGCTCGAAATTCGACACGAGCGTGATGACGGTGTATCCACCTTGCGTCGCGGTCTTCACTTCCGTGACGGCTTTGAAAGCCCCGATCTGCGGCTGAATCTGAGTCTCGAAAACCTGTTTGAGAGTTGCCGGCGGCAACGCGGTCATCATCTTCGCGTCGAAGTTCTTCGCTGCCGCCGTGTAGTCTTTGGCAAGGATGTTCGCGAGTACCGCACGCGCCTCCGCCTCGTAGTCAGCGGCCCACCCTGTCGCGGCCATCAGGCACACGGTTGCCAAAGCCACAGATATCTTCATGAGCGCCGGATCGTAGCACGCGTAAAATGACCGGCGTCTATGAGCAACGACAAGACGATCGGATTCATCGGCGCCGGCAATATGGCCGAGGCGATGATTCGCGGGTTACTGAGGGGAGGCGATTTTGCGATTGCGCAGGTCGCCGCGTCCGGTCCCCGCGAAGAGCGCATGCGCGAACTGCGCGATACGTACGGCATCTACGCGACGACCGACAACAAGGTGCCTGCTGCTTCGGAGATCGTCGTGCTTTCGGTCAAGCCGCAGATTCTCGCGCGCGTGCTCGATGACGTCGGAAGCACGATCAGTCCGGACGCGCTCGTGATCTCGATCGCGGCGGGCGTACCCGTCGCCGCGATCCAGGCACGCCTTGCGACCGGCACGCGTGTCGTCCGCGCGATGCCGAACACGCCGGCGCTCGTCGATGCCGCTGCGACGGCGATCGCGCGCGGCGAATTCGCTCGCGAGTCCGATCTCGAAGATGCCAAGCGGATTTTCGACGCGATCGGAACGACCGTCGTGCTCGACGAGTCGTTGATGGACGCCGTCACCGGCCTTTCGGGCTCGGGACCGGCGTATGTGTTTCTCATTCTCGAAGCGCTGAGCGATGCGGGCGTGAAGGTCGGCCTTTCCCGCCGCACGTCCCAACTCCTCGCCGCCCAAACAGTCCTCGGCTCCGCAAAGCTGCTGCTCGAGACGAACGGGCATCCCGGCGTGTTGAAGGACATGGTGACGTCGCCGGGCGGCACCGCGATCACCGGGCTGCACACGCTCGAGCATGGCGGCGTCCGCACAACACTGATGAACGCGGTCGAAGCGGCCACGCGCCGCTCGCGCGAGCTCGGTGAAGCTATGCTGAAAAAGTAACCGAGGACATGGACGCCTGGGACACTGTCGAGAACGAGATCTCTGTCGCGACTGAACGCGCCCGCACTCTCGTCGACAACACGCCGGGCCGCTTGTTCACCGTGCGGCCTGCGCTGACGCACTGGTCGGCCGCCGAATGTCTCGCGCATCTCAGCATCTCGACGGAGATGTTCCTGCCAATCCTGCGGAAAACACTCGACGACGCGCGCATTCGCCACATGACCGGCGACGGGACGCCGAAGATGGATGTCCGCGGCCGCGTCCTGCGATGGTTTCTCGAGCCGCCGGTGCGATCGCGCATCAAGACGACCGCTGCGTTCGTCCCGAAATCGATTCGCGCGAAATCAGAGGCACTCGCGGAGTTCGCTGCATTGCAGACGCAGCTCGTGGATCTGCTCCGCTCCGCTCATGACCTGCCCATCGGCAAGCTGAAGATCGTGTCGCCGTTCGACAGTCGCGTGAAATACAACGTCTATTCGGCATTCCTGATCCTGGCCGCTCATCAGCGCCGGCATCTCTGGCAGGCCGAGCAGGCCGTTGCTGCGCTGCGTCGCGCGCAGACGATCGACTAGGTTCCCCAGGCGTCCTAGGACGCCACACCGCGGCGCGCCAGAACGCTGGCGAGCGCTGCGCGGACGTCGTTGAAGTCCTGGGAGTCCCGGACGATCTCGTCCGCGCGGAAGTCGCTGCTCCGCTCCGTTTCCGAGCCGTTGCTCAACAGGATGACTTTGACGTCGGCGGTCTCCCGTCTCGACTTCAGCAGCTGCACGAGCTCGCGCGCGTTCATCTTCGGCATCACCGATTGGGCGAGCACGACATCGGGTTTGTACTGCGTTGCGGTGCGCAGACCTTCCAGTCCGTCCGCGGCGGTCAGCACGTTGTAGCCCGCCTGCTGGAGAGAATGCTTCGACATGGCGCGCATGCCGGCGTCGCTGTGAACGACGAGCACGACCGTGGGCTTGCTCGGGCCGGCCGGTGCCGCGGCGATGATCGGGGGCAGGACCTGTTCGACGGTCGGCGTGATCGGCCGCCGCGAGGATGCCGCGCGATCCTCCTTCCATCGCTCAGCGGTCTGACGGAACTTCTCGCGTTCTTCCTCGAGGCGCTGCTGGAGCGTCGCAACTCGCGCCGACATCGTGCGCAGCTCTGCCTTCGCCGCTTCCTTCTGCACCATCGCCTCGCCGATGTCGGCCTCGTGGTCCTCGGCGAGATGTGTGACGATCTTCTGCAGCTTCTCGCCCCACTCGGCGTCGAGGCGTTCGCGCGAGCGTTTCTCGTCATCCAGTTTCTGTTGCAGCTCCAGGATCTTCTTCGTCATCGTGCGCATTTCCGCTTTGGCCGCTTCCTTCTCGACCAGCGAGTCGCCGATGGCGTTCTCGTAATCGGCACTGATGCCGGCGACGATGCGCTGCAGTTTCTCGTCGAATGTGCGGTTGGCCTGATCGTGGTCCTCGAGCGCCGCGGCCTTGAATGTCTCGAGCTCGCGGCGCGCAGCGGCGAGATCGGCTCGCAGTGTCTGCGTTTCCTGCAGCTTCTTCGTGAGCGAGCGCAGCTCGGCCTTCGCCGATTCTTTTTCGATGAGCGCTTCGCCGATCGCCGACTCGTAGTCGGTATTGATTCCGTCGACGATGCTGCGCAGCTTGGCGTCGAAGGATTTTGCGGATCCGTCGCGCTCGGCGCGCACGGTCAGCAGCTGAGCGTTTGCGGCGGCGAGATCGGCCGCCAGTTTCGCGTGCGCCGCAGTATCGATCTCGTCGCGCAAAACTTGCGCTTCGAGCTCGCGCTTTGTCGTTTCGAGCTCCTTCTGCAGTGACGGGCGCGCTTCCAGCGCTTCGCGAAGTTGATCGCCATGGGTGCCGCGGAGCTGATCGATCTCGGCCTGCAACGCGAAGACGCGCTCCTCCGCCGATGCAGCGAGGCCGTCTTTCTCGTCGTGGCTCGTGCGCAGCTCGGACAGCTCGAATCGCAGCTGCTCAAACTGCTGTTCCAGAAGAAGCGCACGCGCTTCTGCCGCGCGAGCTCGTTCGTCGGCGGCTCGCGTCTGTTCCTGCGCTGCTGCCGCCCGCTGTTCCGCCGCGCGCGTCTGCTGCTCCGCGTTCATCGCGCGCTCTTCGGCCGTCTGGGCCAGCCCTCGCGCCTCGAGTGCTTCCCGCTGATGACTGGCGGACACGTCGGCCGTGCGATGTAGAGTTTCGCGCGCCGCCCCTTCGAGTTGTGAGCGCAGTCGCGCCTCGCGTTCGGCGCGGTTGTGTTCCTGACTGAGCGACGCGAGCGTCCTGTCGAGCTCTCGCTGCAGGACGTTGATTTTCGTCGTCGCCGTCTCCGCCAGCTTCTGCGCGTTCGCGTTTGCGGCCTCGTACCTGGCGGTCACCTCGGCGAGGCTCTTCTGGAGCGCGCCCGCTCCGCCTGTTTCGGCCTGCGCGCGCAACGACGATTCACGTTCGGCGAGAGCGCGCGCGTCCTTTAATTCCTTCTGCGCGTTCTCGAAGCGCTTTGTCGCGACCTCGAGTCGCTGCTTCGACTCGAGCAGCGTCGTCTCGTATTTCGTGGACAGATCCGCCACGGCCTTCTGCAGCGACTCATGTCCGGCGACTTCCAGTTGTTCGCGCAACGTCGACTCGCGTGCGGCGCGCGCATGTTCTTCGTCGGCTCGCTTCTGCGCAGCATCCAGTCCCTGTTGCAAAGCGGTCGCGCGAGTCTC
>DASVHS010000255.1:0-2879 GCA_036382495.1 Thermoanaerobaculia bacterium
CGAACCGCGAGTCGGTGTGTTCAGCGCGAACATTCTTCTCAGTGCCGTGTCGCTTCTGCAGCGCCTCGGGCGCGACCGGGAGTCGATCGAGCTCGGCCAGCAGATGATCGAGCGGTATCCGAGCGCCGACATGTACGGCGAGTTCGCGCTCGTCTTGTGGCGGATGCATCGATATGACGACGCCGCGGATCTGTTCAATCCGGTGAAGCACGCCTCTTCCCTCGATGTTCTGGAGCAGAGTGTGCCGGCGAATTTCCTCGAGGCGTTCAGCGACGCGGAGATCCCCGAGCCCGTCGCCGCATTTGACGCGCTGATCAAGGCGAAAGCGCCCGCGCAATTTCTGAGCGTCGTCATCAGCAAAGCTCTGACAGATCACCGGCCGGCGTTGTCGCTCGCCCTTAACGAGCGGTTCCAGGGAATGACACTGACCGGTTACGACGAGTCGACCAGAATTCAGGCGCTGCAGACCGGCTATGACGCGGTGCGCGAGACGAAGGGCGCCGACGAGGCGATGAAGTGGTATCTCGAACGCGTTCCCGCCAATAAGGGCGGCAACGAAACGATTCTCATCTCACTTCTCAACGAGAAGAAATTCGAGCTCGTCAGCGCCGTGGCCGCCGCCCATCCTCCGAGCCAGAACCCGATCGCAGTCGCGTCGCTGGTTGCGGCTGCGCTGACTCTCGACCGGGTGCCAGTTTCCGACGCGCGCTGGAATCTCGTCCGGTCGCTGATGCCTGCCACCGCGCCGCCCGACGCCAAGACGATGTTCGCGTCCATTCGCTATCTGATGCACGAAGGCGATGAGCGCGCGGTCTTCGCGACGGTTGCGAATGCCACCGATCGGAGCGAGGCGCCGTTCTTCGTTGCGGTGCGCGCCGTGTCGGACCGTGATTACGACAAGGCGCTCGGGTACTTCCTCACCTCAGCGGAGGGGCAGTGGGGGTATCCTCCGACGTCGATGTCGCTGTCTCGCCTCTGGACGTGGCGTGCCGCGATGCGTCCCTGGGCCGAGATCAAGCGTCAGGGCATTCTCTGACGCGTTCGCGCTAAAATGCGGCGCTCGCAAAGAATGGCCCGCTCCCTGTTTCATCCCGCTAACCCGAACTCCGATCAAAGGAGACTGACGTGACTGATGCCTTGAGCACCTCGGCTGTGCTCGAACGCCCGACGATCGGTGGCGAACCCACCACAAACGACCTGACGATTCACGTGGCCACCGTCAACGGCTCCGGCTCGCAATCGTCGAACATGGTTCTCATGCGCTCCATTTTTCAGATGGGCGTGCCGGTCAGCGGCAAGAACATGTTCCCGTCGAACATCGCCGGCCTGCCGACGTGGTTCACGATCCGCGCGAACAAAGACGGCTGGATCGCCCGAAAAAAAGAAGTCGACCTGATGGTCTGCATGAATACGCAGACCGCGGCCGACGATGTCGCGGCGCTGCAGCCCGGCGCGCTGTGCATCTACGACGCGCCGCTCAACTGCAAGGCGATGCGGAACGACGTCGTGTTCTTCGAAGTGCCGTTCGCGAAACTCGCCGCCGAGCTGTCGACCGACTCGCGTCTGCGCAAGCTGCTGACGAACATGATCTACGTCGGCATCATCGCGGAGCTGATCGGCATCGAGCGCGTCGAGATCGTCAACGCCATCACGAAACAGTTCAAGGGCAAGCAGAAAGCGATCGATCCGAACGTGGCGTCGATCGACAAGGGCATGGAGTTCGCGAAAGCGAACCTGCCCAGGCAGAACAAGTGGCGCGTGCAGCGCATGAACGCGACGGCCGGCAAGATCATCATCGACGGTAATGCCGCCGCGGCGATCGGCGCGATGTTCGGCGGCGTCACCGTCGTGACGTGGTACCCGATCACACCGTCGTCGTCGTTGTGCGAATCGCTCATCGACTACCTCAAGCAATACCGCGTCGAAAACGGCAAAGCGACATTCGCCGTCGTGCAGGCCGAGGATGAGCTGGCGGCGGTGGGGATGGTGCTGGGCGCGGGATGGGCGGGCGCGCGATCGATGACGTCGACCGCCGGTCCCGGCGTCTCGCTCATGAACGAATTCATCGGCCTTGGCTACTTTGCCGAAATCCCTGGCGTGATCTGGGACATCCAGCGCGTCGGTCCGTCGACGGGACTCCCGACGCGCACCGCGCAAGGCGACGTCCTGCAGGCGTTCTATTGTTCGCACGGCGACACACAGCACATCGTGCTGTTCCCGGCGAGCGTCAACGAATGCTTCGAGTTCGCAAGCGAGGCGCTCGACCTCGCCGAAATGTTCCAGACCCCCATCTTCGTCCTCTCCGACCTCGACCTCGGCATGAACAACTGGATGTCGGATCCTTTCAAATATCCGGAGAAGCCGATCCGCCGCGGAAAAGTGTTGAGCGCGGAGCAGCTGAAGGAGATGAACGGCAAGTGGGGGAGGTACGACGACGTCGACGGCGACGGCATCGCGTATCGCACGCTGCCGGGGACCGATCATCCATTCGCGTCGTACTTCACGCGCGGGTCGGGTCATGATGCGATGGCGCGTTACTCGGAGAAGCCGGGCGACTACAAGGCCACCGTTGATCGATTGCTGAAGAAACTCGAGACGGCGAAGCAGTTCGTGCCGGCCCCGATCATCGATCGGAAGAGGAACGCGAAGATCGGATTCATTGCATACGGCACGACGGACTTTCCGCTCGAGGAATCGCGGCATCAGTTGCGGACCGAGGCGAATGTGGAGACGAGTTACTTCCGGCTGCGGGCGCTGCCGCTCAATCAGCAGCTCAAGGACTTCGTCGCGTCGCACGATCGCGTGTACGTCGTCGAACAGAATCGCGACGGGCAGATGGGCGATCTGATCCGGCTCGAGGTCGCAAACGATCAGGGCAA
>DASVHS010000256.1:0-4997 GCA_036382495.1 Thermoanaerobaculia bacterium
AAAGACGCGCCGCGCGGCGCGTATCCGCGATATCTCGCCGGCGAGCAGTCGTACTGGACCGTGATCGGCGCCGATGGCGCGAATGACGAAGCGCTCGTCGGAGAAGATGGCAACGTCGAGCCGTTCAAAGGCGGCGACTCGATCGAGCCTGTCCTCATCGTCAAAGGAAAACGGCTCACCTGGGCCGATGTGCAGATCACGCATTCGCTCGCCGACGGCGATCTGCCGATTCCGTCGGTGACGTGGAAAGCGCGCGGCGCATCAATGACGCTTACGGCAGCAGTGAGCAGCTCATCAATGCTGCAGCTTCGCTATCGCGTTCACGGCGACGCGAAGCTCGACTTGCAAGTGCGTCCGTTCCAGGTCAATCCGTCGACGCAATTCCTGAACCTCGAAGGCGGCGTGTCGCACGTGCATTCCCTTGTGTGGCCGCGGGCTTCAGCCCGCGGTGTGCGGGCTAAAGCCCGCACCCACACAGAAGAAAGGGAGGTTGACATTCCGCTGCAGCCGAATGCGCAGCGCGAGTCATTTGAAAAAATCGCTGCCGACTGGCGCGAGAAGTTGAATCGCGTGAAGATCGAGATCGGCGGCGCGCCTCAAATCGCCGAAACGATTCGCAGCAGCGTTGCATACATGCTGATTCACCGCGACGGTCCGGCGCTCAAGCCCGGCTCGCGTTCTTATGACCGGGCCTGGATCCGCGACGGCGCGCTCATGGGCTCGCTCCTGCTCCGCCTCGGTCACGTCGATGCGGCGAAAGAGTTCGGGCAATGGTTCGCCGGCTTCCAGTATCCGGACGGCAAAGTGCCGTGCTGCGTCGACGATCGCGGCGCCGACCCAGTGCCGGAGAACGACAGCCACGGCGAATTGATTTTTCTCGTCGCCGAGATTGATCGCGTCACGCACGATGTCGATTTCGTCCGCAAGTTGTGGCCGAACGTCGATCGCGCCGCGAGCTACATCAATACTCTTCGCAGCAGCAATCACGGAGACTTCGAAGGCCTCGTCACCGAGTCGATCAGTCACGAAGGCTATTCGGCGAAGCCCGTTCACTCGTACTGGGATGACATGTTCTGTCTCAAAGGCGTTGAAGACGCCGCGATGCTTGCGGGCGTGCTCGGTCTCGACGCCCGTCAACGCGAACTGCAATCGCAGGCGGAAGACTTTCGCCGCGCGCTCAACGCGTCGATCGAGCGCACGATGGAGCAGCACCACCTCGACTACGTCCCCGCGTCCGCCGAGCTCGGCGACTTCGATCCGACATCCACGTCAATCGCGATCTCGCCGCTGAATCTCACGTCGCTCTTTCCGGCGGCTGCGCTTCGCAGGACGTACGACCTCTACTTCGAGCATCTCGCGAAGCCGCGCGACGACTACACCCCCTACGAAATGCGCACGATCGGCGCACTCATCCGCCTCGGCGACCGCGATCGCGCGCTGCAACTCGTCGATCGTTTTCTGCGCGACCGCCGGCCCGCGCCGTGGAACGAGTGGGCCGAGGTGGTGCGGACGGAATATCGAAAGCCGGGATTCATCGGCGACATGCCGCATGCCTGGGTCGCGTCCGACTTCGTCCGCTCGATGATCGACGCCGTCGCGTACGACTCACCTGACGGCACGCTCGTGATCGGAGCCGGCGTACCGGCGCGATGGCTGCCGCTCCATGTCGGGCCGCTGCCGATGAATCAGGGAACGATCGACGTGCGCATGCATCGCGACGGTCGCAGCGCGGTCGTCGAAGTCTCGGGAGACGCGCGCAACGTGATCATCGTTTCGCCGTTCGACGTGACGAAGACGAAGTCGATCGGCAACTTACCGGCGCGCGTCGTATTTGAGCAGTGACGCTTCCGTCTTCGCGTCGAAGAGATAAATCCGCTCCGGCGAAACGCTGAGTGTGATGACGTCGCCGGCCTTCGGAGCGGAGTCCGGATCGAAAATCGCCGTGAGCTTCTCGGCACCGGCCGATGCGTATGCGATGGTCTCGTGACCGATCGGCTCGACGAGATCGACAACGACTCGAATCCCGTTCTGACTGTGATTCGGCGCGAGATGTTCGGGACGGATTCCGGCAATGACCGCTCGCCCATCTTCGACCGGAACCGGCAGCGGAAGTGTGAACGACGACGTGCGGAGCATCGAGCCGGAGACCGTCGCCTGGAAAACGTTCATCGGCGGAGTCCCGATGAACTGCGCGACGAACGCATTCGCCGGTTGTTCGTAGACCTCGCGCGGTGTGCCGACCTGCTGAATCCTGCCCGCGCGCATCACGGTGATGCGCTGACCCATCGTCATCGCCTCGATCTGATCGTGCGTGACATAGACCGACGTGGTGCCGAGCTGCTGCTGCAGTTTCGTGATCTCGCCGCGGGTCTGCACGCGCAGCTTCGCGTCGAGATTCGACAGCGGCTCGTCGAAGAGAAACACCGCCGGCTCGCGGACGATCGCGCGCCCGACGGCAACACGTTGGCGCTGCCCGCCGGAAAGATCCTTCGGCTTCCGCTCGAGCACCTGCCCGAGGCCGAGCATGCCGGCGGCGAAGTTGACGCGGCGCTGGATCTCGGTGGCCGGCAGCGAGCGCATGCGCAGTCCGAACTCCATGTTCTCGCGCACGGTCATGTGCGGATACAGCGCGTAACTCTGGAAGACCATCGCGATGTCGCGGTCTTTCGGCGGCAGCTCGTTGACGACGCGGCCGCCGATGGAGACGGCGCCTGCAGTGATGTCTTCGAGGCCGGCGATCATTCGCAACGCCGTCGACTTGCCGCAACCCGAGGGACCGACCAGGACCATCAGCTCGTGGTCCTCGATGTGGAGGTTGAGGTTCTCGATGACCGGCACTTCGCCGTAACGCTTGGTCACCTCGCTGAACGTGACATCCGCCATGCGGCGGTCAGATTACATCGTTTAGGTAGACCTGAGGTCGTCCGGCAAATCATGCGGGAGTGTAAACGCTGGCCACGGTTGACCTTGCGCGCGCAACCCTCCGGATACCGGACTTGGCCATAGGGTTGCACGGGCATTGGCATGGCTTCCTCGAATCTCTCCGGCCAGCCCGCTCTCGAAGAGTCGGAGGCTCGCTATCGCAGACTCTTCGAGACCGCCCAGGACGCCATTCTGATCCTCGATGCGGAGAAGTGGGCCGGGACGATCATGGACGCCAATCCGTTCGTGATCAATCTGCTCGGGTACTCACTCGACGAATTGATCGGAAAGGAGCTGTGGGAGATCGGTCTGTTCTCCGACAAGGACGAGAGTAAAGCGGCGATGCAGCAACTCGAGAGAGAAGGCTACATCCGCTACGAGGACATGCCGCTCGAGACCAAAGAGGGAAAGCGCGTCGACGTGGAATTCGTCAGCAACACCTACGAGGTGGACGGGCAGCGCGTGATTCAGTGCAACATTCGCGACATCACCGAGCGCGCAGACGCGGCCCGCGCTCTCGCGGCTTCCGAGGCGCGATACCGCCGGCTGTTCGAAACAGCACAGGACGCAATCCTGATCCTCGATGAAGCCGGTGGAACGATCATGGATGCCAATCCGTTCGTGATCGACTTGCTCGGGTACTCGCTCGAGGAATTGCTCGGCAAGGAGCTCTGGGAGATCGGCCTGTTCCACGACAAGCAGCAGAGCAAAGCGGCGATGGAGCAGCTGCAGAAGAACGGCTACATCCGCTACGAGGACATGCCGCTCGAGACCAAGCTGGGAAAGCGCGTCGAAGTGGAGTTCGTCAGCAACTCTTACGAGGTGGACGATCGCAAGGTCATTCAGTGCAACATTCGCGACATCACTGACCGGAAGTGGGCGGAGGACGCCGCTCGCATCAGTTCGGAGCGTTTTCGTTTCCTGGCCGAGTCGATGCCGCTGATGATCTTTACAGCGAAACCCAACGGAGAGATCGACTACGTCAACCGTCAGTTGACCGAGTTCACCGCCCTCCCTTCCAGTGAAGTCAGCACGTCGGGCATGTGGACCTTCATGCATGAGGACGAAGTGGAAGAGCACGTTCGCCGATGGCGCCACTCGATCGCGACCGGAGAGCCGTTCCAGCACGAGTGCCGCCTGCTGCGCGGCGACGGTGTCTATCGCTGGCACCTCACGCGCGCCTCGGCCATGCGCGATGGCGACGGAAAGTTTCTGATCTGGGTCGGCTCGAGCACCGACATCGACGACCGAAAGCGCGTGGAAGAACATCTCATCCTTCAGTATCGGGAATCCGAGACGCTCAGCCGCGCCAAGGATGAGTTTCTGGCCACGAGCTCCCACGAGCTTCGAACGCCGCTCACCTCGATTCTCGGCTGGTCCGAGCTTCTCGTCGCCGGTGCACTGGATGCGGAGACACAACGCGAGGCGATCGATTCCATCCGCCAGTCCGCAAAGGCACAGTCGAGACTCATCGACGACATGCTTGATGTCTCGCGCCTTCTCACCGGAAAACTCGAGCTGAGCAGCGAGATGGTCGACGTGGCCGCATCTCTGCGCCTCGCCATCCGAGCCATCACTCCTGGCGCTGAAACCAAGAACATCCGGATCGAGACGTCGTTCGTGCGCGATGCTTCACGCGTTTACGGCGACGCGACACGGCTGCAGCAGATCTTCTGGAACATCCTCTCAAACGCCGTGAAATTCACGCCGGTTGGAGGAAACATTCGCGTTCGTCTTTCCTCGACCGCCTCGGAGGTCCAGGTCGAGGTGAAAGACACCGGGACCGGGATCAGCCACGACTTCCTGCCCCGCGTGTTTGAGAGTTTGAGCCAGGAGGGCGGGAGCAGCACACGCCAACACGGCGGCCTCGGTCTCGGACTCTCGATCGTCAAGCAGCTCGTCGACATGCACGGAGGCATCGTCCGCGTGGAAAGCGAAGGCCCGGGACTCGGCTCTACATTCACAGTGTTTCTTCCCGCCGGACGTTTCGCACCGACATTCGAGAGAGCCAGGTCGAACGCCGGCGACGCCACTGACGCACCCAGTCGAGCAGAGAATGTTTCGTTGAAGGGGAT
>DASVHS010000257.1:0-4942 GCA_036382495.1 Thermoanaerobaculia bacterium
GAGGGCGAAGTCGTCGTGCGCGTGCTTCTCGCCGGCATCTGCAACACCGACATCGAGCTGACGCGCGGCTACTATCCGTTCACCGGGATTCCGGGACATGAGTTCGTCGGGATCGTCGACGGAAAACGTGTCGTCGGCGAGATCAACGCCGCATGCGGAACGTGCGAGGCATGTCGCGCCGGCCGCCGAACTCACTGCGAGAAACGTTCGGTCCTCGGCATCAGGAATCGCGACGGTGCGTTTGCAGAGTATTTGACGCTGCCCGCCTCGAATTTGCGCCTGGTTCCCGACGGGATCAGCGACGAAGAAGCGGTCTTTGTCGAGCCGCTGGCCGCGGCGCTCGAGATCCAGGAACAGGTAAAGATCGGTCCTGACGACCGCGTGCTTGTTGTGGGTCATGGGAAGTTGGGGCGGCTGATCGCGCAAACACTTGCACTGACCGGATGCAAGCTCACGATTCATGACAGAGCGGTGGCACGGCCGCCGCACTCCAGATTCGATTTTGCGATCGAATGTACCGGCAATCCCGAAGGATTCGCGATCGCGCGCGCGGCGCTGCGTCCTCGCGGCACGCTGATCATGAAGAGCACCTATGCCGGCGACCTGAACGTGAACGCGTCGTCGCTCGTCGTGGACGAGATCACGCTCATCGGCTCGCGGTGCGGGCCATTCGAGCCGGCGCTGCGTCTCCTCGCGTCCCGCGCGGTCGACGTGCAGCCGCTCATTCAGGCGACTTACCCGCTCGACGACGCACTCACCGCGTTCGAACAGGCGCAGCGTCGCGGCGCACTGAAGGTGCTGATCCGGATGTCATAATCGCGCGCATGAGGCGACCTCTCCTTCTGCTCGCGATTCTGTTGATTGCCGCGCCGGTTTTTGCGTCCGACTGTGATGATCTGATGCAGCTCGGCGCGCTGTACGAGCTTCGCTCACTGATGATGCAACGGAGCACATCGTCCGGCGAGGTGCAGCGCGTGATCGATCATCGCATCGATCAGTTGCGCGAGCCGCTCGCCGATGGTGGATTCAAGTGGGTGAGGTGGGTGCGCCCGTCGGATGACGGCCCGACCGACAAACATGTGCACACGGTCGGTGCCGTCCACGGCAACGGAGATCCTGATTCCTTCGAAGCGACCGGAGAGCACTCCTACGCGGTGCGCATCGTCGTTCCGTCGAAACGAACGTTGTTCAAAGGCAACAACCGCGTGTACGTCGGCGACGTCCAGATGACGTACGACGCGCGATCCGGCCGGCGGCAGACTGAAACGAGACACATCAACCGCTGGATGAATCCCGATACGTCGGAGACATTCGATCTGACAGGCATTTACGATCACGTCCGGGTGACGACGCAGGTGTCCGTCGAAGAGCGCGACCGCCGCGAAGCCGTCGCCGAGATTCACTTCAAACAGGCGGTTGCGCAGGACGATCCTGCGAATCCCGCGTATCCGACGATCCGGGCCCTGAATCGAATTCGCGACAACGCAGCTCCGTCGACGGTCGACTACGAGATCGGCGAGCTCGAACATTCTCTGTTCCCCCGTTCCGAGCCGATGCCGCTTCTGGCGATCGTCCAGGATCTTCGACGCGCGGACGAACTGATGCGCAGCGACAAGGCCGGCGATCAGGAGAAAGGAAACAAACTCCTGAAGGAAACGTTGCGACGCTTGCGCTGAATGTCTGACAAGGTCTTCCTCATCTCGCCCGCGAACCTGGGCGGTCTGCGCGCGAAGCAGCTCATGTCACCCCGCGCGAAATTTGACGCAGCGATGATGTATCGCTCGCCGGAGGGTGTTCCTATCGCGCTCGCATTCGCGTTCATGAGCGCGCTCTACTTCCGCGGCAAGATCACTTACGCGTTGCACTTTGCCGAGCCGTCGAATGTGTACGTGATCGCGCCGGGCTTCGGCCTCGTGACCGCCGATTGGCGGATCACCGAGGAGAGGATGAAGACGCTGCGGAGGACAGAGGTGGATGCGCGGAAGCGAAACTATCGCAAGCCGCTCGAGCGTGATGCGAAAGTTCTCGCGAAATCACTTCCGGATGATGCGCAGGTCGTGCTGCTGGGCAGTGTCGCCAGCGGAAAGTACGTCGACATCCTCTGGCCGATCCTCGGCGATCGACTCGTCTTTCCGGGGATGTTCGCCGGACTCGGCGACATGAGCCGTGGCGGTCTGCTGCTGCGGGCGGCGCGCGCCAACAAAGAGCTCGAGTACGCCTCGCTCTCGGCGCCGCGTCACAAAGTGAGTCATGATCCGGTGGAGCTCGCACGAGAATGGGCGCGAAACGTCTTGTCATCCCCGATGGGCCCGAAGAAATAGTGCTGAGGTTCGGTGACCGCGATGTGCGGCTCACCAACCTCAAGAAACTGTTCTGGAAAAACCTCGGGATCCGGAAGCGCGATCTGCTGCAGTACTACGCGGACATGTCGCCATGGCTGCTGCCGCATCTTCACGATCGGGCGATGGTGATGAAGCGCTATCCGAACGGAGCGGAAGGCGATTTCTTTTACATGAAGCGCGCTCCCGATCCGCGTCCTGAGTGGATCGAGATCTGTAACATCCCGCACGGCAGCGCCGGCGTCGTCAACTTTCCCATCGTCCAGGACCTGCCGTCCCTGCTCTGGCTCATCAACCTCGGCTGTATCGATCTGAATCCGTGGTACGCGCGCTGCGACGACACTGATCGTCCCGACTTCCTGCATTTCGATCTCGATCCCGGCCCGGGCGCTGATTTCGACAAAGTGCGCGAGGTGGCGTTGCGCGTCCGCGACATCCTCGACAAATTGAAGATGCCGACGTACCCGAAGACAACGGGATCGAAGGGCATCCATGTCTACATCCCGATCGTCCGCGGGCCGTCGCAGAAAGAAGTCTGGACGCTCGCGAAGGCAATCGCGATCGAGCTCGAGTCGCGCCATCCCGAGATCGTCACGGCCGAATATCGCAAGGTGAAACGGCCGCACGGACGCGTGCTCGTCGATTACAACCAGAACGCGTGGGGACGGACGCTGGCGTCGATCTACTCGCTGCGTCCGACGCCGTTCGCGGGTGCGTCGGCGCCCGTGACCTGGGACGAGGTCGAGGACGGGATCCGCATCGAGGACTTTCGATTCGACAACGTGCGCCAGCGCGTGGCGAAGGTCGGCGATCTCTGGAAGCCAGTAGTCGGCAAGAAGCGTTTCGATCTCGACAAAGTGTTCAAGGCGCCGAAGAAGAAAAAGATGTCATGAAGGAACAGATGAAAAACTTTTTCGTCGCCCTGGCACTGCTCGCTGCGAGTGCGAACGCGCAAACCCTCCACATCACGGAGAAGCCCCAGGGCCTCGTCTCCGGAACGCTTCTCGTTCCGATCGTCGCGTCGGACGACGTGCAGCGCATCGCGCTGTTCATCAACGGCGTAAAGTTTTCCGAGGGGCCGGGTCATGTCGTGACGGTGCAGGTGAATGTCGGCCAATACATCCGCCGGCTTCGCATGCGTGCCGTCGGCTACGACATTCACGGCAACGCGATCGCCGAGGATGAGATCGTCGTCAATGATCCTCGGCCGCCGTTCCGGGTGAGGCTGCAGGCTCCGCGCGAAGTGCCGGCGAACGGCGCGATGAATTTGTCCGCGAACGTGATCAAGCCGGGCGATCTCCAGGTCGCAAGCGTCGACTTCTACATCGGCGAACAGAAAGTCGGCAGCGCGGCCGTGCCGCCGTATGCGACCTCGGTCGATGTGAAGGCCGCGCCGCACGCGATTTACGCGCGCGTTGTCGCTCACGGAAGCAATGGCGCCGAGGCGAACGATGTCGTGTTTTTCGGCGATCAACCGCGGGATCAGATCGACGTCACGGTGCAGCAGGTCCCGATGTCTGTTGCGGCGGGGAATGGTCCCGTGCGCACGAACCAGCTCACGTTGATCGACGACGGCACACCGCGAAGAATCGAGGCTCTCGTGCCGGCGACGGATCAGCCGCTGACGGTCATCCTGCTCATCGACTACTCGGAAAGCATGCTCGAGGAGCTGCCGGTCGTGAAGGAGGCGGCGCGACAGTTCGCGAAGACACTGCTGCGTCCGCAGGACAGAATCGCCGTCGTCGGATTCAATCAGCGCGCGTTCTGGCTGACGGGGTTCACGAACAACTTTGAAGCAGCAGCGGCTTCCGTCGACCGCGTGAAGCCGATCGGCGAGACACATCTGTACGACACCGTCATCGAAATGCTTTTCGAGCTGCAGAGACAGCCAGGCCGCCGCGCGCTCGTTGTCCTGACCGACGGCGTCGATCAGGGCAGCAAATTCACGCTCGACAACGTCGTGCACTACGCCCGTTACGCGGGCGTTCCCATCTATCCGATCATCAAGAACAAACGACTGTCGACGCTCATGCGTTTTGGCATCGGCCGTCTCGAGTCGCGCCGGCTCGGACAGATCGCGCGCGACACCGGCGCGTCGTACTTCATCATTCAGAAAGAGCGCGAGCTGCCAGCCGTGTACGCCCGGATCGCGGAGGAATTGCGCCAGCAATATCAGATCGCGTTCTACTCGGACGTGTCGACCGCGGACCAGTGGCACACGCTGTCCGTCGAGGACCGTGGCGGGCACCAGCTGAGGATTCCGCGCGGCTATTTCCCGTGAGTCATTCCGAGCCGGGCTGGTTGTCAACCTGAGCGCCGAAGAGCGCGAGGGATCTGGGCGGCGGCGGTTTCCTCTTTCCCCAGATCCCTCGCCGTCTACGCGGCTCAGGATGACATCGTGCCGCCGACGGCACAATCCGTGAACCGTCGCGCTCGCAATGGAGCGAGACGCGTCTCTCTTTCCCGGGGGCCAGAAGCGACACCGCGTCTTCCGCGGACTGACTGAACGTCAGGAACGGCTCTTCAACTGGATCGCCGGCGCTGTCATCGTGCTGTTCATCGCCGGCTGGACTGGCTCGATTGTCGAGACGCGGCGCCAGGAC
>DASVHS010000258.1:0-3288 GCA_036382495.1 Thermoanaerobaculia bacterium
GATCGTCACGTCCGCCTCGGTCTTCGGCAGGTCCGATGTCCCAACCGTGAAGATGTCCTGGGACAGCACGACGAGATCCGCGAGCATGCCCGGCGCAATCGTGCCTTTTGTCTTCTCGGCGAATTCCGCGTACGCCGAGCCTCGGGTGTACGCGATCACCGCCTGCTCCCGCGTGATCGCTTCGGCAGGATTGTTTGCGTGGATCGTCGCGAACATGATGTTGAGGTACGGATTGAGCGGACCGTCCGAGCCGATCGCGACGGGAATCCCCTGCTCGATCAGCGAGCGGAGCGGCTGAAAGTCCCGCTGACGCTCGGCGCCGATGCGCTCCGTCGTCAGCGGACCGAGCATGAAGTGCGACGGGTTCTGAACGACGACCACGCCGAGTCGCTTCGCGTCGCCGGCATACGCTTTGATGAAGTCGCCATGCTCGATGCGAACGCGCAGCGCAGGCCAATCGGCGGGTGTCGCGTTCATCGCTGAGAAGATCGTTGCGAAGGGACGATCGCCTGACACATGAAGAAGCAGCGGCTGGCGAGTTCTCGCTGCGACCGTGACCATGTTGCGGATCTCGTCGTCTGACCAGTCCATCGTCCCGCTCGTGCCCGGCCTGTCGCTGTACGGTTCCGTAAGCGCGGCACCGCGTTCGATCGGCGTACCGTCGAGGATGTACTTCGTCGCGGTCGCCGGCGCTTCGTCGACTGAACCGATCTCGAACTGCATGAAGCGCCAGCGCAGCGGCACGCCGGTCGTGGCAGCCAGCCGCGCGGCGCGGTCCGCAGGAAGCGACGACATGCTCTGCACGCTCGTGATGCCGAGGCGTAGGGCGGAATTCGCGAAGTCGCGGAGCTGCGTGATCCATACATCGTCAGGGACTTGCGCTCCGATCTCGCGGTCCTTTGCCCAAAGCGCGTATTCGTAGACCCAACCGTTCAGCTGTCCGCCTTCAGCGATGTTGCGGAGGCGCAGCGCGGCAGTGTTGTGAAGAACGGCGTGGCCGCTCAACGTTCCGAGCATCACGGGATTGAGTGGAGCGATGGCGTCGAGTGAATCACGCGTGAGGCGCGATTCATCGATGAGGTCGACCGGAATGTCGCCGGCGATGAGCGTGCCGGGCGCGTATCGCTTCGTCGCGTCGGCCACGCGCGCGAAGACGTCATCGATGGTCGCTGTGCCGGGGATTTCGAGATTGCGTTTGTTCGTTGACCAGGGTTGATGCAGGTGCGCATCGTTGATGCCGGGAATGACGACGCGACCGCGGAGCTCGATCACGCGTGTCGCTGCCGATGCCAGTGGCCGGATCTGCGCGTCGCTTCCCACCGCGACGATGTGATCGCCAGTGACCGCGACAGCCTGTGCCCACGGATGTGCCGCGTCGGACGTGAAGACGCGTCCGCCCGCGAGAATGAGATCAGCCGGCGCCAATGTCGATCGACAGGAAGCCGCACCGAGGAGCATGACGAGCAGCGCCGCGTTTTTCATGAGGCGCGGATTCTACTGCGGCGTTACGAGTGTTGTCGGTTGCGTGACATCGTGAATTCTGCGAGGGCGCCGAACGATTCTATTGATCGGTTCCTGCGACGCATTCCGGAGAAGGCAGCGAGAAGCGCGCGCGCACGGCTCACGAGCATCCCTCGGCCGTAAGACGATCGCGGAAAATCTACGAGGGTTGGAGTTTGATCAAATGGATTAAAATCACCTCGACCGCACTGACCGATCACAAATCGGGACCGCGTTCGCAATGTGTCGGGCGCGAGAAACTAAAACGAGAAAGCAGGAGAACCTATGGTCAACAAAGTCATTCTGATCGGTCGTCTGGGAAAAGATCCGGAAATCAAATCTACGCCGAGTGGAACTACCGTCACGAAGTTCAGCCTCGCCACCGACGAGAAGTTCACCGACCGCAGCGGCGAGAAACAGGATCGCACCGAGTGGCACAACATCGTCGCGTTCGGAAAGCTCGCCGAAATCTGCGGCCAGTACCTGCGCAAGGGCAAGCTCGTCTACATCGACGGCTCGATCCACTACGACAGCTGGGACGACAAAGAAACCGGCCAGAAGAAGTACCGGACCGAGATCACCGCCGCGAACATGAAGATGCTCGACCGCAAAGGCGACGAAGAAGGCGGCAGCTACGCCGGTGCATCGAAAAAATCCGCGGGAACTTCGACCGGCGCGCCCCAGGTCGAAGACGACGAAGAAGTTCCGTTCTAAAAAGTCAGAAGGCAGAGGGCAGAAGGCAGAAGTGCCTTCTTCGCCCTTCTGCCTTCTGCCTTCTGACCTCTGACTTTCAAGTCCATTCTTCTCGTCCGCTGCGTCCTGTTCCCGGCGTGCGCGAGCTCTTCCGGCGATCGACGGCGGGCACATAGACCTCGCCTTCCGGCCTCGTCGCCTGGAACTCATCGCAGAACCGCTCGGTCTCGTCGACGAGCTCTTTGAACGATGACGCCGGCGGCGCGCCCGACTTGCGGATCCGCTCGCAGTGCGCGCGATATCGTTCCGCACGCGCACGCGCGTCTTCGAACCGGGCCCGCACCGCCGAATTCTCGCGGACACGCGACGCCAGATACTTCTCGATGTCGGGAAACCGTTCGATGTGGCTGCAGAAAAGGATGACGTCGTTCCCCGCCTTCAACGCCAGCTCGCTGATCACTTCGTAGGAGCCGAGGTCGGAGACGGCGTGCATTTCCATGTCGTCGCTGATGGCGACGCCGTCGAATCCGATCTGGCGCAGCAGATCGGCAGTCAGTTTCCGGCTCAGCGACGCCGGCATCTCGGGATTGTCGATCTGCGGATAGGTCCCATGTCCGATCATGATCGCGCCGGCAGCCTTGCCGAGCTTCGCGAACGGCACGATCTCGCGCTCGAGCAGTTTGTCGAGCGGCACGTCGATGATCGTAGCGCCGTAATGCGGATCGGCGGAGCCGACCCCGATTCCCGGCCAGTGTTTCAGGCACGACGCCACGCCGTTCTTGTGCAGACCTTCGATGAATGCCCCGGCAAGTTCGACGACCGATTCCGGATCCTTCCCGAACGTTCGCCGCTCGAGACCTTTCGGAGCGTCGTCGCTGCGGATGTCGACGACGGGCGCGAGATCGATCTCGATGTCGAAATAGCGCAAGGCCATTCCGATGACGCGGCCCAGCCACTCCGACATCTCGCGCGGCTTCTGACCCTCGCTGAACGACTGCACGCTCGGCAGTCCGGGGATGATGTTGCGCAGGCGATCGACTCGCCCACCCTCTTCATCGATCATGAACAGCGGCGGGCGCTTCGAGATCGACTTCA
>DASVHS010000259.1:0-2877 GCA_036382495.1 Thermoanaerobaculia bacterium
GACCGTCATCTTCAGCAGGTTCACCGGTGACTGGGGCGTGTACAACTACGATCCCTCCGAAGACGTCGTACGCGTGAACGTGACGCCGCAAACCGTCAATGACTCGCAGGAGCGTCTCAGCTACACGTTCGAAGACCTCACGAACAACTCGGCGCAGCTCGCCCTCCGATGGGAAAAGCTGCGCGTCCCCGTGAAGATCGAAGTCGACGTTCCGACAACGGTCCGCGCGTCCATCGCCGGCACATTGCGCGGCGGCCAACATTGGGACGCGAGCGCGTGGGGCGCCGCGGCGCGGTGGGAACTGCGCAACGGGGATCCCGACACGGCTCTGCGCTACGCCGATCACGCGCTCTCGCTCAACGTCACCTCCAGCCTCCTGCGCACGAAAGCGTCGATTCTCGAAAAGAAGGACGACACGAAAGGCGCGGCGGAGTTGCGCGAGCGCGCCAAAGCATTCGCACCCGAGGCGGAGACGATTGCTCTTGCCTACAGCCCGCTTGTGGAGGCGAAGAAATACGACGAGTCGATCGCGTACCTGAACAACTACGCGGCCGCGCATCCATCCAGTTCGGAACTGTGGCGCGTCTACGCCGGCCTCGGCGAGACGTACGCGGCGAAAGGCGATGCGGCGAAAGCGAAGGAGTACTTCGACAAAGCGATGGCCGGCACGCACGACACGTCTGAGAAAACTGAAGTGTGGGACTCGATCAACTCCGCTGCCTCTGAGATGAAGTGATGCTCCGGGGCGAGAGGTCACTCGGCCCGCATCAACCCCGCTTCGCACATGCCGTCGACGACGCGTTCGCCGGCGGCATTCTCGATCCACGACTCGATCTCGAGTCGATGCTTCACCAGATCGATCGAGCGGACGACGAAGTGCGCTGTGACCGTGTCACCGACGTGGACGGGACGGAGAAACCTGAGTGTCTGCGAGCGATAGATCGCCCCGGTGCCAGGCAACAGCATGCCCACCATCGTCGAGAAGATCGACGCGGTCAGCATTCCGTGCAGCACGCGCCGGCCGAACTGCGTGCGCGACGCGAACGCATCATCGACGTGCAGCGGGTTGACGTCGCCGGTGATCTCGACGAAGCGCCGGACGTCCTCGCCGGTGAACGTCTTCGTGAACGTGACGTGCTGGCCGACCTGGAAATCGTCGATGCGCGCGAACGGCATGGGAGTCAGAACGGCTTCTCGAGCGATTCCGATTGCGGCGTGAGAAGCCTCGCGCCATCGGCCGTGATCACCATGTCGTCCTCGAGCCGGACGCCGAACTCGCCGCGGATGTAGATCCCCGGTTCATCGCTGAACGTCATGCCCGCTTTTGCGGCGAGCGACTTCGTGAAGCCGAACATGTCGTTCTTCACGAGGTACGGCCATTCGTGGCCGTCCATGCCGATGCCGTGTCCAACGCGATGCGTGAAGTACTTGAAGCCTGGACCGTAACCGGCAGCTGTGATGACATCGCGCGCGGCCGCGTCGATCGATTCGAGCGGCACGCCGGGCTTCGCGGCGTGGAGCGCCGCAGACTGCGCGGCCTTGACGATCTCGAACACGCGCTTCGCTTTGTCGGTCGCCTTGCCCAGGACAAACGTTCGCGTGATGTCCGACTGGTAACCGTCGACGGTGCAGCCGTCGTCGACCATCACGATCGTTCCTTCGCGGATCACCTGCGCCGTCGTCGAGCCGTGCGGCAGCGCTGTCCATTCGCCGGTCTGCACGGTCGCGTCACCGCGAAACCCGACGCGTTGGTACGCCGCATCGATGAGGTCCGACGCTTGTGTCTGGGTCATGCCCGGCTGGAGCGCGCGGTACACCGCTTCGTAAACCTTCAGCGTTGCCGTCGATGCGAGCTGCATCAGTTCGATCTCATGTGCGTCTTTGATCATCCGGCAGCCGGCGGTGATCGCGGTTCCGCTGACGATGCGCGCGTGACTGGCCGCCGATGCGATGCCGCTGCTCCAGACGAACTTCGCGTTCTCCTCGATCCCGATCGATGCCGTGCTGATGCCGCGATCCTTGAGACCGCTCGCGAGGATCTCGTAAGGGCTTTCGTCTTCCCGCCACGTGCGAACGTCCGCGCGGCCGCCGCCGAACGATCCGTGGGCGATCTGCTCGCGGGCGCGGTCTTCTTCGAAGGCGGGGCAGACGAAGAACGGCTCACCTTTCGCGGGGACAACGCATGCGAACAAACGTTCCCCGCCCGACCAGCGGATGTTCGTGAAGTACACGAGCGAGGTTCCGGGAGTCAGCACGAGTGCGCCGATCTTCTCGTCCGCCATCAGCCGCTTCGCTTTCTGAATGCGGGCGCGGCGCTCGTCGTTCGTGATCGGCTTCACCTGATCGCGCATCGACGTGAGTGCAGCGATCGACGGCGGCAGCGACGCGCCGGCATTTTCGCGCTGCGCGAGCGAGGGCATTGTGGAAGCGGCAGCGACCGCCGCAGAGGCACCGATGAATTGACGTCGATTCACGACCGGATTCTAGCGAACCGCGAGGGCGTGAAGTGACAACTTCGTCACTTCACTTTTGTGGCTGGTATTGCTCCCCTGCGCAAGATGGGTGTCCCTGCGGCTTTCCCCCCTCATATCGAAATTGAGGGGCTATGGGTCTGTTGACGACAAGCTGCCTTCCAGCGTGAACAAGGCACATGCCGAGGTTGTCTTTTACTCTCACAACGGCTGTCCTTTCTGCCCGATCGTGAAACGGCGTCTGGAAGCCTTGCAAAGGGAGATGGATTTCACGCTCGGGAAGATCGACCTTACTTTCAAACCACAGGTAGCGGCGAGCAAAGGGATTCGGTCCGTTCCTGTTGTGGAAGTGGGTACGGAACGTCTGATCGGAAATGCAACAACGGAGCAATTAGCTCAACTCATT
>DASVHS010000260.1:0-3506 GCA_036382495.1 Thermoanaerobaculia bacterium
GTGTGCCGGCTGAAGCCGGCACCCACACAGAACCGCGATCTACTTCGCTGCGTTGTGCTTGACCATCAGCTTGCGCAACGAATCCGCCGGAATCGTTCCGCTGATCCGCACTGAGTCATTCGCGCGATCGACTTCGAAGCGGCGCAGGACGCTGACGAGATCCGGCTGCGAGTCCTTCACGGCCAGTCGCATCGCGGATAGCGCGCCACGCAGCGTATCTTCGACGAGCTGAAGTGTGTCGGCGTCATTCGCGAGACCGAACGCGCCGAGCTTGACCGCGTCGCCGGTGTCCGTCGCCCAGAATCCGACGGTCGAGATGTTGTGCACAGCCGCGGCGAGCGCCTGATGAGTTGCGTCTCCGCCCTGCGGAATGTGAGCTCCGCCGGTCAGACGCGACGCGCGAGTCACGTCGACGAGCGCCCATGCCGTGGCATTCGAATCGAGACGGTTCATGTTTGCGCCGAGGAGGCCGGTGGTCGCGAAGGTGCTTCCACCATTCGCGCGAGTGGCCAGCGCCGCGATCACGGCGGGCTCGTTGCCCATGATGGCCTGATGCGAGTCGGGGAACGCGACGACGCCCTTGGTGTCGGAGTCGGGGAACGTGAAGTACGCGCCATTCGCGCTGGTCTTGCGTGTTGCGCCGCGCGTCACGAGGGCTTTGGTCAGACGGTCGACATTGAAGCGGCCGTCCGCGATGACGACGACATCCGCGTCGTGACCGAGGCTCGTGCGCGGAGATGTGGCAACGACGACGAGGTCGATGTCTTTCGTCGGATCGAGACCTGCCTCGGTCAGGAAGCGGTCGGCATCACCATTCGCGGTGACGTGATCCGTGTTCTCGAACAGCATCGAGGCAATGGCGCTGGTGCGAATCTGATTGATGCGGATGACGCCGACGGTGACTGCGTCATTCGGAATGAGCGACATGGCGTCGGTCTTCGCCATGGCGGCGGTTGCGGCGAGCGTGAGAGCTGCTGCGATGAGAACCTTTTTCATTAAAACTCCTTGCGGTAAAAGAACCAGGAAGCGAGGGCAAGACATGCCAGGCCGAACGCCGCCGTTGATGAGTAAGCAGCCGTCGCGATCGCCGGCGTCATTTTGTCGGGCATCGAGCCTGCGGCCACATAGCCGAAGACCGCTTGTCCGAGCTCGGTCGTTTTGGGAACGATCCAATAGAGCGTGTTCGTCAGCCAGACCTGCCAGTCCTTCGAAAATGCCGCCGAGACTCTCTTTAATGCAAACAGCAGCGGTGCGAAGAAGAACAGCGCGTACGTTGCCATGATCGAGACGCCGGTCGATGAGGTCACGACTCCGACGACGAACGCGAACGCGAGCATCGTCGCTACGACGAACAGGTTGATCGCGCCGGCCAGGAAGAATCGCGGGTGGACGACGTGCGTCTTCCACATCACGATCAGCCAGATCGATCCGAAGAGGTAGACGATGTTCGTGGCGGCGAGAATCAGGCCCGCCGCATAGCGCGACATGAGCAGCTTGACCCGGCCGACCGGCCTCGAGAGGTAGAGATCGATCGTTCCTTTTTCCTGCAGCCGGGGCACCAGATGCGCCGTCGCGAAAATCGCCAGGAACGTGCACATGAAATAGAGGACGGTCGAGAACGTCGACTCGAACCCGATCACGAGTTTCTCGATATCGAGGTCGTGATTGCTCCGGATCTGCGCGTTGTGGCCGAACAGTTTTGCGCCGGCCAGCGTCCCGTCTACGATATCGAGATTGATTGCCGACGCGAAAATAATGATGAATAACGATGACAACAAAAAGTAAGCAATTAATGTCCAGCGGGCGGCGGCCTCGCGCATGACGTCTTCGATGCTGGCGGCGAGGACCTTCACGATTGCACCTCCGGCGTCGCGCCGACCTGGACATCGGTCGCCCGGATGAGATCGACAAACACATCCTCGAGCGTCGACCGGAGCGGGGAGAGCTCCGACAGCACCGTGCCGCGGGCGCGCGCCGCGTCGACGAGCGCGTTCAAGTGCTGCAGATCATTCACGGACAGAACCATGTGACCGTTGACGCGTTCGACGCCGGCGCCGCTCTCGCGGAACGCGCTCACGAGCGCATCGTCGATCGGCGCCGCGACCATCTTGTACTTCGGCGCCGACTTCCGCGTCAGCTCGTCGATGGTTCCCTCGGCCGCCACTTTGCCGTTGCGCAGCATCGCAACGCGGTCGCATGTCAGTTCGATCTCGGACAGCAGATGCGAGTTGAGCAGCACCGCCGTGCCGTTCTTCGCCTCTTCGCGCAGAAGATCGCGGATCTCGCGACGGCCGACCGGATCGACGCCGTCTGTCGGCTCGTCGAGCAGAAGCACGTTCGGCGAATGAATCAGCGCCGCGGCCAGACCGAGCCGTTGCGTCATGCCTTTCGAGAACTTCCTCACGCGAACGTCGGCCCACGGCGATAACCGCACACGTTCGAGAAGCTCCATCGAACGTCGTTTGATCGTCGGACGGTCCATATCCGACATCCTGCCGAAGATCGCAAGCGCTTGACGCGCAGTGAGATAGCCGGGGATTTTGTGCCCTTCCGGCAGATAGCCGACCCTCCGTCGCGACTCGGGGTTTGATACCGGCAGGCCGCTGACGAGCGCTTTGCCTTCAGACGCCCGCGTCAATCCAAGAAGGATCTTGACGGTCGTCGTTTTGCCCGCGCCGTTCGGGCCCAGGAGACCGAAGAGCTCGCCGGCGCGGACGGCGAAGTCGATGCCGTCGAGCGCCACGATGCCCTGTCCGCCAAAGGACGAGCGGAAGACTTTCTTCAGGCCGGCGACTTCGATGAGAGAGTCCATGACTCCTACGTTTACGGCGGATCCGAGTCCGGGTTGCGCGACAGAATGGAATCAGACATCGTGACGTTCTCTACAAGACGCGGCGATGTCTGAATACGCAGTTTTCTTCGACCCTTCGCGAAAGCGCTGGTGGTGGATCAAAAGGATCAGCACGGTCCTCGGATTGCTGTCCGTCATCATCGTCAGTGTCTTCCTGCTGAGTATTTTCACCGCGCCGTTCCTCCCGGATATGCCGGGGATCACAAGCGCCCTCAAACGCCGGCTGCGAACGTCGGTTCATCTGCCCCGCCGCCAGACGACGCTCACACAATACCTCGCCAAGAAATCGCGCGCGAAGCTGTTCGCGGAGATCAACCGCGACAACAAGCTGCTGACGATTCAGAAGGCGCGCACCGCGGTCAAAGGTCCGAACATCGTCGCCGCGTTCTACGCGCCGTGGCAGGAAACCGGACTGCACTCGTTGCGCGCGAACGCCGCAAAGATGACCCACCTCCTGCCCGCGTGGGTGCATCTGAACTCGAACGGCGACGGACTCGACCTCCACGACTGGGATCCGGCGCTCACGCCGCACAACAACGACGTGCTACTCATTGCGCACACGAACAACCTGAGCATCGTTCCTGTATTCAGTAACGCTCAGCTCAGCGACTTCGACAGGCAGCGCGCACACATGATGCTGACTCACCCCGACCTG
>DASVHS010000261.1:0-3250 GCA_036382495.1 Thermoanaerobaculia bacterium
GCGTGACCCACGCGGCTGCGAGCGCGGCCGGTGGCGCTCCCGGCGTTCATGCCGCGGCACCTTCGCCGGCACCCGCTGCGCCGCCGGTCGACTCGGATGCGGGGCTGCACATCGTCACGTCTCCGATCGTCGGCACGTTCTACCGGTCCGCGAATCCGGAGAGCGACGCGTTCGTCAACATCGGGGACCGCATCACGAAGGGGAAAGTTCTCTGCATCATCGAGGCGATGAAGCTGATGAACGAGATCGAAGCGGACGTCGACGGCGTTATCGAGAAGATCTACCCGCAGAACGGTCAGCCGATCGAGTACGGTGAGAAACTGTTCGCGGTCAAGGTTTAGGCCCCGCTCATGATCTCGAAAGTCCTCATCGCCAATCGCGGCGAGATCGCCCTTCGCGTCATTCTGGCGTGCAAGGAGATGGGTCTGAAAACCGTCGCCGTGCACTCGGAAGCCGATCGCGATTCGCTGCACGTGCGCTACGCTGATGACGACGTGTGCATCGGTCCGGCACCCTCGCGTCAGAGCTACCTGAACATCTCCAGCATCATCGCCGCGGCGGAGATCACCGGCGCCGACGCGATCCACCCCGGCTACGGATTCCTCTCCGAAAACGCGGCGTTCGCGGAGATCGTCAATGAGTGTCAGCTGACGTTCATCGGCCCGACGCCGAGTGCCATCCGGCTCATGGGCGACAAGGCGAAGGCGCGTGAGACTGCGAAGAACGCGGGCGTGCCGATCATTCCCGGCAGCGACGGCCCGGTTCGGTCGCCGGACGAAGCGCGCGTCGTGGCGCGATCGATCGGTTATCCCGTCATCCTCAAAGCCGCGGCGGGTGGCGGCGGACGGGGAATGCGCATCTGCACCAGCGATGAAGACCTCGAGAACGCATTCGAGACGGCGCGCAGCGAAGCGGAGCGCGCGTTCGGCGACGCGGCGGTTTACCTCGAGAAATATCTCGAACGTCCCCGTCACATCGAGATCCAGGTCTTCGCCGACACGCACGGTCGAACGGTATCGATGGGCGAGCGCGAGTGTTCGATTCAGCGCCGCCATCAGAAACTCATCGAAGAATCGCCGTCGATGGCGATCGACGACCTGACGCGCAAGCGGATGGGTGAGGCCGCGATCCGGTTGTGCCAGTCGGTCGAATACGTGAATGCCGGGACGATCGAGTTCCTCTATCAGGATGGCGAGTTCTACTTCATGGAGATGAACACGCGCATCCAGGTCGAGCATCCGGTGACCGAGCAGGTGACCGGCATCGACCTCGTCAAGGAGCAGATCCGTGTCGCCGCCGGCGAGAAACTCTGTTTTCCGACCGGCGATTTTCATCTGCGCGGACACGCCATGGAATTCCGCATCAACGCCGAGGATCCGGTGACGTTCGCGCCGAATCCGGGAAAGATTCGCGAGTTCCATCTTCCCGGCGGCCCGGGCGTGCGCGTCGACACGGCCGCATATCGCGACTACGTCGTGACGCCGCACTACGACTCGCTGATCGCCAAACTGATCGTGACCGGGAAGGACCGCGCCGAGTCGATCATGCGCGGCCGCCGTGCCCTCGAGCAGTTCATCATCGAGGGCGTGAAGACCACCATCCCGCTCCATCGCGCCATCCTCCAGGACGAGAGCTTCATGCGCGGCGACTTTTCGACGCGGTTCATGGAGAGTTTTGAGCGGTGAGCCAGCTCGTGTCATCCTGAGCCGCGAAGACGGCGAGGGATCTGGGCGGTGGCATGAGCTCGTGAGCCACCGCCCAGATCCCTCGCGCTCGCAGCCTGCCCTGAGCGACGCCGAGCGGAGCGAGGGGGAGTCGAAGGGGCGCTCAGGATGACAACGTTATGAAAATCTACGTCGTCGGCTTCATGTGCGCAGGCAAGACGACCGTCGGCCGCGAGCTCGCCGCGCGCACCGCCGCCCCGTTTTTCGACCTCGATGATCTCATCGAGGCATCGGAGAACATGAAGGTGAAGGACATCTTCACGCATCACGGCGAGCCGTATTTTCGAAAACGGGAACGCGAGATTCTGCGGTCGACGAAACATCTCGAACGCGCCGTCGTCGCTACCGGCGGCGGCACGTTCACGTTCGACGAAAACGTCCAGTTCATCCAGTCCGAGGGTCTGTCGGTGTATCTGTCGGCGCCGTATGCGCTGCTGCGCAACCGTGTCGGCGCCAAGGCGGCCGAGCGGCCGCTGTTCCGCGACGACGTCAGTGCTCACGCGCTGTACGCGAGCCGCATCAAGTACTACAAGATGGCGGACATCACGATCGAGATGCGCGACGACGAGACGCCCGGAGAGATCGTGGAGCGCATCCTGCTCGAGCTGCCGAAGAGCTTTCTCGAAACGACGAAAACGTCGGCGTGGAGGAGGACCTGAGAGCGCTCGTCGTGAGCGATCTCCACTCGAACGCCGAGGCGCTGCGGGCAGTGATGAGCCGCATCCGCCGGAAGAAATTCGACTCCGTCGTCTGCCTCGGCGACTTCGTCGGATACGGCGCGGAGCCGAACCAGGTCCTCGACACGATGCGCACCATGCGCGGCACCAAGCTTTACATTCGCGGCAATCACGATCGCGTGGCGGCAGGATTCGAGGAAGGGGAGGGATTCAATCCGGCAGCGCGGGAGGCGGCCATCTGGACGCGCACTCGGCTCAGCGCAAAGAATCGACGGTTCCTCGAGGGGCTGACTCTCGGCCCCATCCGTCAAGACGACGTGATGATCTGCCACGGTTCGCCTTATCACGAGGACGAGTATGTGTTCACGGAGCATCACGCGGCGCAGATCCTCGCCGAGTATGACGCGCCGTTCATCCTCTACGGTCACACGCATCTGCCGGTCGTGTTCTCGATCGATGAGCGGCGGAATGTCGGCGGGACCCTGGTGCGCGGTGAAGCCACGTTCCGGCTCGATCCCGCTCAGCGCTATCTGATCAATCCCGGTTCGGTCGGGCAGCCGCGCGATCGCAACCCTCAGTCGTCGTTTGCAATCTTCGATTCAGATCGGAGGACGGTGCAATTCTTCCGGGTCGCCTACGACTTCACGAAGACGCAGCGCTCGATTCTGAAGGCGGGATTGCCGGCGATCCTCGCGGAGCGGCTCGCGTACGGGACCTGACCCCGTTGTCCGTTGTCCGTATAGCCGTTAACCGTATAACCGTATAACCGTTAACCGTATAACCGTTACCCGTACAACTGATCCACCGTGCTGGCTACTCTCCTGGTCAGATGCTCTGCGGTTAACGGTT
>DASVHS010000262.1:0-5970 GCA_036382495.1 Thermoanaerobaculia bacterium
GTAGCGCGACAGATCCTTCTTCAGCCACGCGATCTGTTCCGCGCCGACTTCCGGTCTCGCTCTCGATACGTTGTCGAGCGCGACGAAATGCA
This sequence comes from Thermoanaerobaculia bacterium, assembly GCA_036382495.1. Taxonomy (GTDB): domain Bacteria; phylum Acidobacteriota; class Thermoanaerobaculia; order Gp7-AA8; family Gp7-AA8; genus DASVHS01. Next base: position 93 of record DASVHS010000262.1, read on the forward strand.
CGCCCCGGTGATCGAACGAGTAGTGCGACTCGCCGAAGTTCTGGCGGTACAGCACGCCGCCGTCGAGCGCGGCGTCATGCTCGCCGGGAACGTGATAGCGCGTCTTCACGCGGAGGCGCGAAGAGATGTCGCGGAACGTCCGCATCCGCTTCGCATGCTCGGCCTGGTCTTCGCTGTCGTGGGTGAGGTCGCCCGTGAACAGGATGAGATCCGGCAACGGATCGAGTGCGTTGACCATGTCGACGGCACGTTCGAACGCCTTCGTGCCGAGTGGATCGGGAGGGCCGTTGAAGCCGACATGTGTGTCGCTCAACTGGACGATCGAGAACGCGTTCGGCGCTTCACCGTTGCTCTTGTGGAGATGATCGAGGATCCCGGCGGCGCGAGCGGTCCCGGCGAGGGGAGCGAATCGGAGCAGGGCGCCGGCGCCAAGCCCGAAGGTCGAGACTTTGAGGAAATCGCGGCGGTTGAATGGCTTTTTCATGACCGTGTAACTCGGCGCGGGCTTTTTTCATCCCGCCGGCAGTTAGATCATGTAGAAGTGTTTCGCATGCCCGACGCGTCGTTCGAGGAGCTGGCCCTGCCGCTGCTGCAGGCTCTCTACAACTACGCGCGCTGGCTGGCGAAGGACGCCGTCGAAGCCGAGGACCTCGTGCAGGAAACGTATCTCAAAGGATTGCGCGGCTTCGGATCGTTCGCGCCGGGGACGAATTTCCGGGCGTGGATGTATCGCATCCTTCGCAATACGTTTCTGACGTCGCGCAGCGGACTGCGGGCCGCGCCGCAGCTGTCGATCGAAGACGATCGCGAGCAGGTCGAGGAATCGATGGGGAACGCCGGACCGGAGTCGATGATGATCACACGCATCGACGGCGTGGCCGTTCGCCGTGCGATCGATGATCTGCCGCTCCTGTTTCGGGAGGTGTTGCTGCTCGCCGACGTGGAGGAGATGTCGTACCGCGAGATTGCCGAGGCGCTCTCGATTCCGATCGGGACGGTGACGTCGCGTTTGATGCGGGCCAGGAGAAAAGTACGCGAGGCAATCCAGCGATGAACGAGCATTGGAACGAAGAAGCCGTGGCACGTTACGTCGACGGTGAAGAGCGCGACGGCCGTCATCTGCGCGACTGCGCGTCGTGCTCAAATCAGGTGATCGCCGCGATGCAATTGAAGCGTGCCGTGCGCGAGGCCGTGCCGCGATTCGAGGTTCCGCGGAGTCTGCGCGACCGAGTGCAGCAGCGCGAACAGGGGAAACGAGCGACCTGGTGGATGGCGGCGGCCGCGGCATTCGCGCTGCTCGTCGTCGGCGAGGGATTCCTGATGACGTCGCGACGCGCGGCGACGAACGAGCTCGTGGATCTGCACACGACGATCGTCGGCAGCGCGAATCCGATCGACGTCGTCTCGACCGACCGGCATACGGTCAAGCCGTGGTTCGAAGGGAAGGTACCGTTCGCCGTGAACGTGCCTGAGCTCGCCGGAACGCCGTTTCATCTTGTCGGCGCACGTGTCGTCTATTGGCGCGGCAATCCGGGCGCATACATGCTGATCACGAAGGGCGCGCACCGCGTGTCGCTGTTCGCGTTCCGCGCGGGTGTGGCGCCGGCGGTCAGCGGGATCGACTCGATGACGATCGTCTCCTGGCGTGCGAATGGCCTGGAGTACATCGCGATCGGCGATCTCCCGCGCTCGGAGCTGGACGTCCTGCGATCGAAGACTTGACGTTATTTCTTCGAGGCGGTTTCCTTTTCGCGGCGCGCCGTCGCTTCCTTCTCCGCCTGCGATGACATCGGCGGGTTGTACGCCGCGATGCCGGTCACGGCTTCGCCGATCACGAGGTTGTGGATGTCGTGCGTGCCCTCGTACGTCTTCACCGATTCGAGATTCATCATGTGGCGGATGACCGGGTACTCGTCGCTGATTCCGTTGGCGCCGAGGATGTCGCGGGCCATGCGGGCGGATTCGAGGGCGATGTTGACGTTGTTCATCTTGCCCATCGAGACGTGATGCGGCTTGAGCTGCCCCTTGTCCTTCAGCCGTCCCATCTGCAGCGCGAGCAACTGGCCCTTCGTGATCTCGGTGATCATCCACGCGAGCTTGTTCTGCACGAGCTGGTGCGACGCGATCGGCATGCCGCCGAACTGGATGCGCGACTTCGAGTACTCCACCGCGGTGTGGTAGACGCTCATCGCTGCACCGAGGGCGCCCCAGGCGATGCCGTAGCGCGCCTGCGTCAGACAGCCGAGCGGATATTTGAGTCCGTTCGTCTCCGGCAGGACGTTCTTCTCCGGAATGCGGCAGTCTTCGAAGAACAGCTGCGACGTCACGGAAGCGCGCAGCGAGAACTTGCCCATGTGATACGCCGTCGTGAATCCGGGCGTGTTTTTCTCGACGAGAAATCCGCGAACGACGCCGTCGGCTTTCGCCCAGACGACCGCGACGTCGGCGACCGATCCGTTCGTGATCCACGATTTCGCGCCGTTGAGGACCCAGGAGTCGCCGTCGCGACGCGCCGTCGTGCGCATGCCGCCGGGATTCGATCCGAAGTCGGGCTCCGTCAAACCGAAGCACCCGATTTTTTCTCCGGCCGCGAGCTTCGGGATCCAGAAATCCTTCTGCTCCTTCGATCCGTACGTGTAGATCGGATACATCACCAGTCCCGACTGCACCGATGCGAATGAGCGGAGACCGGAATCGCCGCGCTCGAGCTCCTGCATGATCAGTCCGTACGCGACCTGATTGAGGCCGGGCAGGCCGTAGTCGCTGATCGTCGCGCCGAACAGGCCCATCTCGGCCATTTTCGGGATGAGCTCTTTCGGAAAGACTTCTTCGCGATTTGCTTCTTCGATGATGGGGATGACTTCGTCGTCGACGAAGTCGCGGACGGTCTGACGGACCATCAACTCCTCTTCGGTGAAGAGCGAATCGATGTCCATGTAATCGACGCCAGGGAAGGTTGACACGGGTGAGCTCCTTAGGTCAGATGCGGCACGCGCATCATACAAGACGGACCAGGTTCCCTAGCCCGGACGGAGCGCGCTGAGCTGCTGTGTCAGCTGCGCGCACGACGGGCAGATCGCCGTCGAGATCCAGACGGCCGCTGCCGCGATCGCGATCAGAAGGAACATCACCGCCGCCCGGCCGCCCCGCGCGATCGGCCACTCGACGACGTTCGTGTGACCGACTCGATCACCGATTCGCTGGCGGCGGAGACTGAACGTCGCGAAGAGAAATCCGACGAGGTAGAACCCGATGCCGTCGACGAGACGGAGCAGATTGCGCAGCGCGATTCCGCCGACGCGGCTGTGACCCTCTTCCAGGCCGACGTGTAATCCCATCGCGGCTTTGCCCACCGTCGTCAGAAGAGCGACCTCGCAGACGAAGTGATAGAGGAACGTGACGAGGAAGATAGCGCCGGCAGCGACCGCTGCAGCGGCCCACGGTGACGACGGCAGCTTGTATTTCGCTTCAGTGGCCCACGCCACGAGTACGAGCAGGACCGCGGCGATGAGCAAACGGTCGAACATGAGCGCGATCATGCGGTCGCCGACCGATGCGATCGTGAGCTGGGCGCCATCCTTGCGCTCGGCGCGCTTTCGAGCGCTCTGCGAGCCTGCCGCCGGCACATCGAAATTCGGCATGGGCTTCTCGCAGACGAAGCACTTCGCCTCCTTTCGATCGTTGTTGACGCCGCAGTGAGGACAGTACATGAATGATTCCGGTAGCGAGGATTCTAAGCCCTGCGGGCCGTATACAGAATGTGCGCGTGCGGATAACCGAAGTCGATCCTCTGCCACTGCAGTCCGGTGAAGCCTGCGCGCGTCATCCGATCGCTGATCGTGTCGATCGAATCGCTGTCGAACTGCCGTCCGATCGACAGGCCGATCTTGTCGGCAATGTTCTCCTGCAGTTTGTTCCAGTGGTAGCGCACGCGGCGTGATGGATCGATGTCTTTGAGCACGAATGTCCCACCCGGCTTGACGCGGGCGTGCACGCGCTTGAACAACGCGTCGCGCTCTGCCGGTGGAATGCGATAGAGCACGTCGTACAGCACGACGGCGTCGAATGGGCCGCGGATGCAGTCGTCAAAGCCGGCCACGAATCGGATGCTCGGATGTTTGTACGCGGCGAGCGTCTTTCGCAGATCGGGTTCGAGCGCGACGACGGTTGCGCCTCGCGCTTCTGCGATCAATCGCGCGAACGTGCCGTGACCCGCGCCGATGTCGAGAACGCGTGCGCCGTTCGGAATCGCGTCGACTGTGCGCAGGAACGGCACACTGAGAAAGCGGCCGAGGATGTGGAGGCGCTGGGTGGGGGAGTGGTGGCGAAAGGTCCGGTGCAGCAGTCGGAGCGCGTGAATCGTGCCGAGCGCCATCGCGCGGCGGATTATAGTTGGTCACTGTTGAGGCCACTTCTTCTCGCGCTGGCAGTCCTCGCCGTGGTTCTGTTTTTCGCGAAACCGGCGAGCCCGTGGGAGTTCGACGAGTTCCTCTTCTTTCAATCGCTCCATCAATACGATCCGATCGCCCATCACCCGCCGCCGCCGGGGTATCCGCTGTTCGCGGGCGTCGGTCATGTTGTCCGGCTTCTGATTCCGGGCGACTTCGCGACGCTCGTCACGATCAGTTTCATCGGATCGCTGATCGCGTTCGTGTTGTTTGCGCTGGCGTTCGGACGGATGGCGGGCAATCCGACATCCGGTATCGCCGGGGCGTTGCTGTTCTATTTCTCACCCGCGCTGCTCGTGCATTCGACATTGCCGATGTCGGAGCCGGGAGCGCTGGCGCTGCTGGCGGCAGGGATGTGGTTCAGCGCCTTCTCCCCGCGGGAGCGGGGAGAAGGTGGCCGGAGGCCGGATGAGGGGACGACCCTCACCCGGCGCGTCGCGCCACCCTCTCCCGCGCTGCGGGAGAGGGCTCTGGCCGCATTATTTTTCGCCCTCACCGTTGGCTGGCGGCCGCAATTCGCCGTCTTTGTCGTTCCGTTTTTCCTGACGACCGTGTTTTTGATGCGCTCGTGGCGCGATCGCTTGATCGCGCTGGCGGTGTTCACGATCGTCTGCCTGGCGTGGCTCGTTCCTCTGACAGAAGCCGTCGGCGGCGTCGAACGTCTGCTGCACTTCGAAGCGTCGCAGGCGAGCTACGTGTCGCAGCACGACGCGGACGTTTCCCGCAGCGGATGGACACCGATACAACTCGCTTCGCGTTTTATCGCCCATCCGTGGGGGACGAAGATCTCGTCGTTTCCGCTGCTGATCGTGGCGGCGATCGGCGCGGTTCGGATGCGACGCGAACGCGCGGTCATCCCGCTGGCCATCGCGTCGCTCGTCTACATCATGTTCGCTCTGATCTTCATGGATCCCGCCGACGGTGTCCGCTACGCGATCCCCTTCATCCTCGGCACCGCATTTTTCGCGGGAGTGGGGGCGGTGTGGATTGCGCGAGCCGCGGGCGCCCCGGCGTACGCGGTCGTCGCGTTGTTCGCGATCGGCTCGCTGGTCTACGTCAGTTCGCTGATCTCGCAGCGCAGCGCGACATCGTCACCGCCGGCCTACGCCGCGTCCGCAGCGCAGTGGATGTTTCCGCCGACTGCAGTTCCGCTTTACGAGCTGTCGCTGTGGCCGCAGGCCGAATATTACTTTCACGACCGCCATCCGATGCGCGTTAATGACGGTCTGGCCGCGTACTTCGATCGACCCGATGTACCGCTGTTCATTTTCGCGGACGGCATGTCGCACGCGGCCGACGCGCGCGTGTTCCGCTGGCAGCCGAGCGATGCGTATTCGAAGCTGACGCGCAACCACTATCGCGTCGTGTCGCTGATTCCGCTCGCGCCGTCGCAACGGTTCCGCGTCATCCGCGGAATCAACGCGCCGGAG
>DASVHS010000263.1:0-5038 GCA_036382495.1 Thermoanaerobaculia bacterium
ATCGTCGACCTTCTCGTCACATCGGCGTGGAGTGGAGTCCACGGCAACCACTCCGGCCGCGTGTTCATCATCTCGAGCGGCGTGAAGTGAACGCGGATCGGCGGGCGCCCATGACATGGGACGTCAAAATCCCGCCGGCGAGGGATTAAAACGCCGCTGGTTCTTTCTTTTCTCTTCGGTAACAGCATGCACGCTCCCGGCGTGCCCATCGGGCGCGCTACCCGCTATGCTCGTGCTTGTTGTGAAAGGAGACACGCTGTGAATCGAGTCGCTCTGACAGTTGCGTTGCTGTTGGTTGTGGCTGCACCCGCTTTTGCCGTCCGGACGGTGATGGTGGTCGACGAGGTGATCAGGATGTCGAAGGCCGGAGTCGCCGACGACGCCGTCATCGCGTACGTGAAGAAGACACCGAACGCGTTCGAGATCAACGGTGACGACGTCATCGCCATGAATGACGCTCACGTTTCATCCGCGGTGATGAAGTTCGTCATCGACGAGTCGGCTGAGCGCATGAAGGAAGATCGTCGCGACGACGGCAAGTCGCGTGAGACGACGAACGTGTACGTGCGGCCGATGGTGTCACCGTACTACTACGATCCGTATTACTACGGTTACTACAATCCGTACTGGTACGGACCAAGTGCGTATTTCGGGTTCGGCGCCGGATTCGGCGGCCGCTTCGGCGGCGGCGGTGGATTCCGCGGCCATCACCGCTAAACGGTGATCATCTGAATTCGCTCTCGCGCGACGGCAGCGAGAAACGCGTCGAGAGCGAGATGTTCGGTCGGTGGTACGAGGCCGCGATGCGGGAAGCGTCCGGCGGCAATCGCAATCGCGGCCTCGATCGCCGGGATCACGGCGAGCATGTAACTGTTCTCGCCGATGAAGATGCGTTGTCGCCGCCGCTGCGCGGAGCCGATGTCGTACGCGAGGATCCCTCGCTTCGGCCCGATGCGGTTCGCGAGCTTGATGACTTTCGACTGATGTTGCGCCGCGAGATCGCGCACTTTCTTCAGCCGTAGCAGGAGGTTCATGCCCGGGATGCCGCCGTCGACGAGGAACTCGGTCGTCTGCAGCGACGGAAAGATGCGCGGCAGCGTGATCGCATCGACGCTCTTCATCGTGATTCCCGATCGCGTTCCCAGTGGCGGCGGGAAGTGAATCGTCCTCGAGCTGCCTTCGATGCCGGCCAGGAACGATGTGATCGCGCCCGGATTCGCGGTGTAGCGGCTGGCCGGCACGAGGTAGACGCTGAGCCGCCGCGGCTGTTCGCCACCGGTGGCTTTCAGCATCAACGCGCTGATGGTCGATAGCGAGCTGCACGCCGTGAGCACGCGGATTCCTGCGGCGCCGATCGGCGCCTGCTGCTCGTAAATCATCGACGTGTACTCGGGGCTGTCGGAGAGGTCGATGACGTCGAACCCGATCTTGCGCGCGAGCTCGATCAGCGCCGGCGTGCGTTTCTGAAACGGACCGGCGGCATCGATCACGATGTCCCGCGTCTTCAAGTTCGCTCGAAGCGCCTCGCCATCGTTCGCGTCGATGCGCAACTCGCCGTGGGAACGCGATGCGACGATGGGATTCAGTCCAGCTGCACCGAGCCTCTCGACGATCAGGCGCCCGAAGAAGCCCGCTCCGCCGAGAACGACGACGCGCCTCACGACAGTTTCCTCCCGAGGAGAACGACGAACGGAATGAAGAGGATCATCAGAGCGGCGCTGGCCAGTGTGACAGCTGCCGGCGCGTTCACGATCGTGGCGATCGTCAGTGCGATTCCGCTGAGCCAGACGAGCCACGCGAGTGGTCGCCATGAAGTCGTGAAGATCGTCAACGTGATCCCTGCGACTGTGTACAAACCATTTCCCGCTGCGGCCGACAAGAGCGTTGCCGCGCGATACATCGAACTATCGGGACGCGGGATCCACGCGATGAGCATCGACTCGCCGCTGAAATCGCAGACGAGACCGAGCGCTGCGATTCCGAACGCGACGAGCGCCGCGCGCGAAGAAACGCGACTGCCCCACCACGCATAAAACGATGTCAGCGAAATCGCGGCGATCATCCAGAGCAGCCAGCCCGCGCGCCAGGAAGCGGGATGCTCGCTCAGATACGCAACGCGCTTGTCGATGTCCGCCACGGCCTCGCTCCCACCGCGCAGCAGAATCAGCGTGCCGAATGCGGCCACGGCATGCAGCGCGGCACAACAGTATGGTGCGGCGCGCTCGAGCCACTTTGTGACGCGCGTCCCTTCCATCAGAAACATCGCGAACGGCAGCCACCACATCAGATCGTCGAACACGATCAGCGGGAACGTCCGGAACGGCAGCTCGCCGGAACGGACCGACATCACCCAGCCGATCGGTCCGAGGACCTTGCCGGCGAGACCGATCGCGATGAATGGGAACGCGCGATCGAGCCGCCACGCCGCATACGCATACCCGACTCCGTAAAGACCGACGACCATGCCCAGACATGCCCAGATCGCGGGGTATGTCGCGGGCTCGAGGTGGAACATCGCGAAAAACGCGCGCGGCGCGAGTGCTGCCCAGAGTCCGAATGCGATGTTGTACGCCGCAGCCGCGGCGAAGATCAGGCGGTACACGCGCGAGGCGTAGTTCATGTCATTCCGAGCGTAGCGGGGAATCCGGGTAGTTGGAAGTTTCATGTCATCCCGACCCTGAACGAAGTGAAGGGGAGGGACCCGGGTGGGTGGCGGTAGGCCTACCCCCTCCCACCCGGGTCCCTCGCTACGCTCGGGATGACATGGAATGCGTGCCCCACGACATGTAGTGTCTGACATCCGATAAGATCGCGGCACGAGAAAGATTGATCCAATCGTCGCTGCGTCCGTGACCGAGGCGGTGCGGTCGGTCGAAGCGTGTTCGTGTGCGGAGATGGTGGTCGAGGTCCGCGACCGGTCGGGCTCGTACGCGCACGCGGACTCGCGTTTCGGCGCCCTCTTCGCGTTCGTCACGCTCGTCACTGCTCTATTTGCGCCCTCGGTATTCGCTCCCGTCTGGGTCGCCGTCGACACCGTAATCGCCTACGGCGTCGGACTTCTGATCTCGCGAGGCAGTCACGTCATCCGCCGGTCGATGACGACGCGCAGCGATCGCGAGCGAAAGGTGCACACCGCCGCGGCCGCGACGTTCATCGATCGCGGCATTGCAAAGACGCAGCGATCAAAGGGGATGCTCGTCTATCCCTCGCTCCTCGAGCGCCGCATCGAACTGATCGCCGATCGCGGAATCCTGGACGCAGTCCCTTCGCTCGAATGGAACCAGCTCGCGGAGTCGATCCGTGGCCGGCGCGCGACACAGAGCACGCTCGTCGATGTTCTCCATGCGCTGCAGCCGCTGTTGCTTCGTTATGCGCCGAACCAGCCGGGCGATCACGACGAACTCTCCAACGAACTCATCTTCGTCACCGAATGATGCGACGCCTCGGCAGGATCGCGCTCGCTCTTCTTCTCGTATTTGCGTTCGTCACGATTGCGCACGCGCGCGTCGGCGGCGGCCAGTCGTACTCGGGTGGGGGAAGCGGGTCGGGCGGCGGGGGTGATGGTGGCGCAGGACTGATCTTCTATGTGATCCGAGCGTTGTTCTGGCTGACGATCAACTACCCGGCTGTCGGCATTCCGGTCGACATCGTCGTGATCGTCGTCGTCATTCGGTTGCGGACGTCGACCGGCGCAACGAAGGACGTCGTTCTGCTCCACGCGTCGACGCGCGACCCGGCGTCGCTTCCGCTCACCGACAAGCTTGACGGACTGCGACGCTTCGATCCGAATTTCTCCGAGATCGTGTTCAGCGATTTCTGCTACTCGTTGTACGGACGCGTGCAGGAGGCTCGCGGCGCGGGAGACCTCGATCGTTACGCGCCGTATCTGAGCGACGGCGCTCGCAGCTCACTCAGGTCTCGCAATCCGGAAGGACTTCGCGAAGTGCGCGGCGTGGTCGTCGGATCGTTCAAGGTCGTCGGTGCCCGTCTCGATACGACCGTGATCGCGAGCGTCGAATACGAAGCGAACCTGACCGAAGTTACGGCGACGGGTCAGGACAGCTGGTATGTGATCGAGCGATGGACGTTCGAGCGCCAGCGCGAAATCCTTTCGCCGCCGCCGGCGAAAGCGAAGGCGGAGCATTGTCCCCGCTGTGGTGCGGCGTTGAAAACGCGAACGGACGGATCATGCGAGTACTGCGGCGTGAAGGTCACGAGCGGCGCATTCAACTGGTACGTCCGCAGCGTCACCGTGCTGGGGAAAGCTCCGCGTGGTCCGCTGCTGACGTCGAACGTGCCCGAGCGTGGAACCAATGCTCCGACGATCATGCAGCCCGATTTCGGCAGCCGGATGACGGAGTTTCAGACGTCACACCCTGACTTTCGATGGCCGGAGTTCGAGCAACGCGTGCGCGGCACGGCCACGACTCTGCAGAACGCTTGGACTGCGCGCGATTGGGAGCCCGTTCGCCCGCTCGAGAGCGAGCCGCTGTTTCAGATGCATCGCTACTGGATCGACGCATACGTCAAGCAGCACCTGCGAAACGTCGTCGAAGCATTCGAAGTCAGCCGCATCGAGCCGGTGAAAGTCAGCGGCGACCCGTTCTACGACGCGATCACGATCCGCGTGTATGCGAGCGGTCGCGATTTCACGATCGACGACGGCGACAAAATCGTCAGCGGCTCACGCGATCAGCTTCGTCAGTGGACCGAGTACTGGACGTTCATCCGCACGCGCGCGACGCAGTCCGATCCGACAAAGACCGTGTCATGTCCGAACTGCGGCGCCGCGGTCGTCGTCGGCACGAGCGGCATCTGCTCGCATTGCGGAGGCAAGTTGACGACCGGCGAATTCGGCTGGGTGCTTTCGCGGATCGAGCAGGACGAGTCGTACGCGGGTTAGCGGACGAAGATCCGTGTACCGATTTGTTGCTTGCGAGAATGCTCCTTACGCGAGGATGATCACGCCAGCCGTGATGGAGATCATCGCCACGAAATGAGAGCCGGATGTCATTCCGAGCCGCGAAGACGGCGAGGA
>DASVHS010000264.1:0-6709 GCA_036382495.1 Thermoanaerobaculia bacterium
ACGGTCGGATCGATTCATGGCGGCACGAAGAGCAACATCATTCCGGACGAAGTGAAACTAGCGCTGACGGTCCGCACCTACAAACCGGAAGTGCGCCAGCGCGTTCTCGCGTCGATTGAGCGCATTGCCAAAGGCATCGCCTTCGCCGCGGGGATCGCCGAGGATCGCATGCCGATCGTGTCCGTGGTCGGCGACTCGACGCCGGCGACCTACAACGATCCGGTACTGACCCATCGCGTTGCCGGTGCCGTCGCGAAAGTCATCGGCGACAAGAATGTGGTGCAGGTCGATCCGATCATGGCCAGCGAAGATTTTTCACACTACTCGCTCGACAGGACATTGCCGGCGGTGATGCTGAACGTCGGCGCCGCTGACCCCGCGAAGATCGCAAGCGGCGCAGCGCTGCCGTCATTGCATTCATCAAGATTCGCACCGACACCAGTGGATCTCGTTCTGCGAAGAGCGATCGAGACGGAAGTAGCGATGGTGGTTGATCTGCTCAAGTGAGTCACCTTGCCGGTTGCCTGTTACCGGTTGCCGGTGCGCTTCTTCGCTATAGCCTCCTGTCGTTGTACATATCGAATGAGGCCGGCGAGAGGTGCTCCGACGTCCTTACACATTTTTCGCAGGTGGTCACGGACAGCCGAGTCGATGTACGCGATCCTGTGGGCAACGATCACCTCGGCTTCGATTTCGTACAGCGAACCTCGGCTATGACTCAGCATTTGACGCCATTCTCCATTGGACAACCGGCCTTGCCCCTCGGCGATATTGGCTGCGACTGAAATGGCGGCGCGCCTGAGCTGTGAGGTCAGGCCGTACTGTTCACGCGACGGGAAGGATTCTGTTGTTTCGTAGATGGCGGCGATCAATTCGATCGCTGCTTTGAACACGTCCAGGTCTTCAAATGTCATACACGCGCGATGCGTGAGCGCTCGACAGAGCGCAGGTCAGGCGGGCGCGCAAATCCTACCTCGGCAACAGGTCACCGGCAACAGGCAACGGATGATCCACCTTCGCCATACACCGCAATACCTCGGCGACCGACCATGCTTGCGCGACGCAGCCGCGCGCGTGATATGGCGGTGTGGCGTCGAATACTTCGCTGATCGTTCCGATGCATGAGGCGGCGAGCTCTTTCTCGAATCCGTCGAGCAGCGCGCGCGCACCGTCGCGATCGTGCGGATTTACGCGGAGCCACGCGTCGACGAACGGGCCGATGAGCCACGCCCACACGGTTCCCTGGTGATACGCGGCATCTCGCGCGCGCAGGTCGCCGTCGTATCGCGCTTTGTAATCGGGATGATCGGGGGAAAGCGAACGAAGTCCCACCGGCGTGAGGAGGTCTTTGTGGACACGATCGAGCACGGCACGCCATCGTGATTCATCGAGCACAGGATTCGGCAATGACACCGCGAAGATCTGATTCGGACGGACGGCGGGATCGTCGGGATCGACGACATCGAGGAGGCATTGCCGCTGCTCGTTCCAGAACCGTGCGTTGAATGACGTCCGCGCGCGCGTCGCCAGCTCGTCCATACGTCGCGCATTCTTCTCATCGCCTTCTTCGGTGAGGTACTGCTGCAAAACGCGCAGCGCGTTGTAGTAGAGCGCGTTGATCTCGACGGCTTTTCCGCGGCGCGGCGTGACCACCCACCCGTCGACCTTCGCGTCCATCCATGTCAGTTGATAACCGTCCGCGCCCTGCGCGAGAAGACCATCGGACGGATCGACGTGAATGTTGAAGTGCGTTCCCTGCACGTGGTGATCGATGATGTCGATCATCTTCGGCAGCAGCATGCGCAACGTCTCGCGGTCGCCGGTCGAGTCGACGTAGCGATTGACGGCGTGGAAGAACCACATCGTGGCATCGGCGGTGTGATACAGCCCGCCGCTGTCGCCCTCCGGAAACATGTTCGGGATGAGGCCATCGCGGATGTACGACGCGAACGTGCGCAGGATGCTGCCGGCCTCACGCTTGCGGCGGGTCGTGAGAGTCAGTCCCTCGAGACTGATCATCGTGTCGCGGCCCCAGTCGGTGAACCAGTGATAACCGGCGATGATCGTGTGCGGCTCGTCGCCCGCCGCCGCGAGCCGCGCCGCGTCCGCGGCACGCGTACTGGGACGAATCAGGAACTGATCGGCCGCGAGGATCAGCTGCGCGGTGCAGTTGTTCTGGTTCGAACGTCCGGCAATCTCCAGCAGTTTGCGCCGCCGTTCCGCTTCCGCTGCGAAACATTCGTCGACCGTCATTGCGCGAACGATGTCCCATGGTTCAACGGACGCGATCAGACCGACCGGTTGATCGCGTTGCAGGCGGATGTCGATGGAGCCGGGACTCCACAACGGTCCCTCGTGCTCGTATCCGCGGCTTCGCTCCACGCGATAGATGACGTGCGGAAGCAGCGCCGGATCTTCGGTGAGGCGAGCGTCGCCAAGCATGATGAGTCGCAACGGCGCGAGATCGCGGCCATCCGAGATCTCGACCTCGCGGCCGGTCGTCTTCACGGACCATGTCCTCGACAGGTCTTCGTTCACGAGTCCTTCGTGCGGACGAAACTTGAGCGATGGCCGGAGGCGAAGCGTGAGATCGGCGGGACCTTCGAGCAGTCGATAAACGATGTACGTCGTGTTCTGCAGATGCGGCATCGCCACGCGTTTCTCGATGCGGATTCCATCCTTCACGTAGCGCCAGACCGGCAGACCGCACTCGAGCACGAACTCGTCGAGAAAATCGGGATCGGGCCAGGCGATCTCTTTGCCGCCGCCATGCTCGTCGCCGCTCAGCTTGAGTTGCGATCCGTCGGGCTTCTGGATCCGCTCCTCGAGGTGATTGAGCATCATGAAACGACCGAGCGGCGCCGGGAGTGCAGCGATCAGATTGCCGTGAAAGCGTCGCGACGCGTGTCCGCCGATCGTTCCCGACGCGTAGCCGCCGAGGCCGTTGGTGACGAGCCATTCGCGGGAGAGAAGGGCGTCCTGGGGATCACCGCGCCGCCATCCATACTGTATTGGGAACGATTGACTGCCTGACATTGACGCCGAACCGGTGTGCTGAACTTGTGCCCGCGCTGCTAATCTCCGGCTCGTGCACCTTCTGACGAACGGGCCTCCGGGCGCGAAGGACGTTCTGGTTCTCGCCCACGGTGCGGGTGGCGCGATGGACTCGCCGTACATGAACCGCGTGGCCGACGGGGTCGCCGAGTGCGGGATCCGCGTCGTGCGATTCGAGTTTCCGTACATGGCCGCGCGGAGGTCGGGCGGAAAGCGCGGCGCACCCGATCGTGAGCCGGTGCTGCTCGATTCATGGCGCCAGGTTGTCAGCGAACTGGGCGGCGGACCGTCGGTCGCAATCGGCGGGAAATCGATGGGCGGACGGATGGCCAGCCTCATCGCCGACGAAATCCACGTTCGCGCCCTCATTTGCCTTGGCTATCCGTTTCATCCGCCAGGGCAGCCTGAGAAATTGCGGACAAAACATCTGGCCGGCCTGCAGACTCCCACGCTGATCATCCAGGGGGAACGCGACCCGTTCGGCACGCCTCCGGAAGTGTCGCGGTACGACCTCTCGCCGTCGATTCGCGTCGAGTGGATCAAGGACGGCGATCACTCGCTCAAGCCGCGGGTCAGTTCCGGAGCCACGGAAAAAGGCAATCTCAGCCGTGCCATCGACTTGATTTGTCAGTTCGTTGGCCAAGCGGGCTAGACGATGGCCGGGGGTTTGCTTCAAGATACTTCCGTAAATGCGTCCCCGAGCACTGATCGTCGAAGACGACCCGAACACCCAGCGATTGCTGGCGGCCATCCTGGCGGCGGAAGGAATGGATGTCGCGCTCGCGGATGACGGAGACATCGCGATCGACCTGCTTTCACGGGGACCGTTCGCGGTCGTTCTCCTCGACATCGTTCTGCCTCGCGTGAGCGGAACGGCAGTGATGGACTATCTGCGTGCGACAAATCCCGCGATGCTCGAGCGCGTGATCGTGGTGACCGGTCTCGACGTATCGGAAATCCGCGCGCTTTTCCCGACGGTGAGACAGGCGTTGTCGAAGCCTGTGATCCCGGCGCGTCTTCGCGACACCGTCCGCACCTGCATCTCCGACGGCGACGCCGGCGCCTCGGTTGCCTGATCCCGTCCGGCAGAAAAATTAATGACGCTCCGCCGGTAACTTCGCGCGGCAGCCATCAATCGGGGTATCGTTCTGTCAGGGGAGGGCACATCGTGCGCTTCGTCGTCGCGCTTCTTTCATTGAGCCTCGTGGCTGGCGCCGAGATCGCGGGGCAGACCGCGACCATGACACCGGACGCGCTCGTGCAGCGTGGAGTCGCGAGTTATCGCGCCGGTCAGTACGCGAATGCAGCGACGGATCTCGACGCCGCGGCCCAGGCGCTGCTTTCCCAGGAGCAGATGCAGAACTACGTCAACACCGGCAAGTTCCCGAACCTCGACCGGTTCGAGACCGCAATCGTGTACCTGACGCTCGCGCAGTCGAAGCTCGGCCACAAGGACCAGGCGCGCGAGGCGGTTCTGCGCATGCAGACCGCGGAACGCATCGATGCTTCTTACGCGCAGCTGTCGCTCGACGCCGCGGACAAGGCGGAATTCGAGTCGATCGCTGCGAAGCTCGTCCCCGGCTTCTCACTGAAGTCGAGCGGTCAGGTTGCGCGTGCGACACCGGCGCCTCAACCTGCGGCTTCGACGGTCGTGGAGGCTGCACCGACAAAGCCCGCGGTATCCACAACGACAACAACCACTACGACGGCTCCCGCCCCGGCGCCCGCAGTGAAGCCACCGGCGCCACTGCAGATTGCCCAGACATCGCCGCCGCCCGTTGCATCGACACCGGCGCAGCCGACGACGCAGAAGCTCGCGGTCGAGCCGACGATGGCGTCGCAACGTGTGGATCAGCAGCGAGCGATCGAGGAGAGCGTCGCGCAGCAGTGCGCAAACATTCAGAAGGACGCGGATGAGCGCATCGCCGCGATTCAGCGCGCCGCGGACGAGCGCGTCGCTCAGGCCCAGAAAGCAGCCGACGCGCAGGTTGCGGCGATTCGGGCGCAGGACCGCAAGAACTACCTTCTCAGTCTTCGCCAGGCGGACGCGATGGCGGCGACGGGGAAAACCGATCAGGCCAACGACATTTACAATACGGTCGTGACTTCGTCCGATGTGCCGCGCGAAATCCTCGCGGAAGCCGCGGTCGGTCTGTATCGCACCGGCGCGTTTCGCAGCGCGGCGAACGCGTTCAGAAAGCTGATCCCTTACGCGCGTGGCGAAGAAGATCTCCGCTACTACAACGCGGTGTCTTTGTACGAGACGGGCGAGTACGATGAGGCAAAGAAAGAGCTCGCGTGCGCACTGCCGTATATTCAGGTGACGGCGGACGTGACGCGCTACCGCCAGAAGATCGAGAACACCGCTTCACGACAGGCAGCGAGATGACGCCAGAGAGCCGCGGCCGGATCCTTCGACTCGCGATCGCAATGAATCTCGCGATTGTGGCCACCGGTGTCGCTTTGCTGTTTCCGTCACAGCCCGTGGTTTTGCTCGCCGCCTACGTCGCGGCGGCCGGATTCGCGGCGTGGAAGGGCGGATGGGAGGGGGGAGTGCTGGCGACGGCGATCTCGACCGTCATCCTTCTCCTGATGTTCAACGCAACCTTTGATGAGTCGCATGTGATCGGATTCATCGCCGCCGGCGTGATCGTCACGGCGATCATGGAAGCGGCCGGGCCTCGGCGTCGAGTGAAGCGAGCCGTCGCAGCCCAACCAGCGCCGCAATTCGGCAGGCTTGTCGCCGTCGATCCACCGCTCGACGAGCGCGAGCGCCTGACCGCGGAGCGCCGCGAGCTGGCAAAGTCGCTCGAACGCGCCGCTGCGGCGCAGCTGGAGGAACAGCGTCAGGCAGCACAGCGTGGGGCCGAGGATGCGAAGATTGCGCTGCTCACGGGGAAGAGCGGGAAACGGGACGACAGGTCGAATCGCGGATGAGTGTTGCACGACGACAGGCAGTCGTTCTGGTGATCCTGGCGGCGATCCCCGCTGTCATCGCGGCGCAACTCAATCCGATCGTGAAGGTCCTGCCGCGCGCGAAGACGGCGATGCCGGCCGAATGCGATCAGGGTCTGGCGATTCAACCCGCGCTGCGTCTCACGCCGGAAGAACGCACATCCGCGCGCGATACGAGTCGCGACATGGTGGCTCCGCCGAGCCGCTCGCTCCGCGGCGAACTGCAGACTGCATTCGACGCCGCGCAGCACAACAGCCGCGACGCGTTCCGGGATGCGCTCGTGCAGGCGAAGAGCATGCTCACTTCGTATCCGCCGGGCGGCGAGCGTACGGCAGCCACGAATCTCGTCGATGTCCTCGACGACGTCGACAAGATCTGGGATTACCAGTTCACATCGCCGACGGGTGCATTCTTCGACACGTCGAGTGAGCCCTATCGCATCGCCGGCAAGTACCCCGGCTACGACGCGGCGATCCGGCGACAGATCGTCACCGACCAGAACGGCATCAAGTTTTATCCGACGCACGAGACGCGCGACTTTCTTCTCGCCGAGTCGGCGCAGCGACTCTCTCATCTGACGGGCAAGCCTGTGCCGCCGCCGGTCACGTCAAGTCGAGGTACGACAACGATCGTTCGTACCGCGCCGCATGTGACGGCGACTCCGACGACGACGCCGACAACCACGACGTCGGAGAAAAC
>DASVHS010000265.1:0-2853 GCA_036382495.1 Thermoanaerobaculia bacterium
CTTCGAGATGGGCTCGCTCGAAGGGGCGGACGACGAACGCCTGACTCATCGCGTCGAGATCAGTGCGTTCGAGATTGCCGTGTGCACTGTCACGAACGCCGAGTGGTCGCGGTTCGCGGACGCGCCGTCCAACGACCAGCCAGTGGTCGGCGTGTCATGGTTCGACGCGATGAGCTACTGCGAGTGGCTCCGCGCAACGACCGGCCGCCCGTTCCGTCTGCCCACCGAAGCGGAGTGGGAGTGCGCCGCGCGCGGCGGAGTCGAAGGTGCGCGTTATCCGTGGGGCGACGAGAGGCCGAACGATGACGGCCGATGGGTCGATGGTCCCGAGCCCGTCGAACGCGGCACTCCGAACGGATACGGTCTCCACGATGTCTGCACAAACGTTCACGAGTGGTGCAGCGACTGGTACGGCGCCGATTACTACGCGGTATCTCCTGCGCGAGATCCGCGCGGTCCGGTCGAGGGGACGCGGCGCGTTTCGCGTGGAGGATCGTGGCGGCATCACGTGAAAGTCAGCCGCTGCGCCGCGCGGTCCAGCATTCCGCCGGCGTTCCGGTACGCCGACTATGGATTTCGAGTCGCGTGCCACCCCCAGTCATCCTGAGCGCCGAAGAGCGCGAGGGATCTGGGCGGTGGGGACGGTGGCGTTTCTGATCATGCGTTCCGGCCCACAGAATTTCGAAGTTCGAATTTCGAATGAAGAATTGAGAATGCCGTCGTGCCGCTGGACTTGCTTAATTCTTAATTCTTCATTCGAACTTCGAACTTCGAAATTCGTTTTTGAATCCCCACCGCCCAGATCCCTCGCCGTCTTCGCGGCTCAGGATGACGTGAGTTGTTACGGCCGGCGGCGACCGCGACTTCGTCCCGGTCCCGGTCCCGGTCCTGGCCTGGCTGGCGCGCTCGGTCTCGAATGACGCGCGGCAGGAGCAGCCGGTCGGTGACCTCCCGCTTTCTTCTGCGCCTTCGCCGCCGCCCTGGCCCGATCCTCGGACTTGCGCGCGCGGATCGCGGCGATGCGTTCGTGAATCGGGATCTCCAGGCGTTCGGTCGGCTGCTGCTTGTAGTTGAAGCCAGGGACGGTGACGCGCGGCAGCCGCTTGTTGATGGCGCGCTCGATGGCGCGCAGATCGTTCTCTTCGTCCGGTGCGAAGAATGTGATGGCGTCGCCGGTCATCTCCGCGCGCGCGGTGCGGCCGACGCGATGGATGTAGTCATCAGGTACGTTCGGCACGTCGAAGTTGACGACATGCGAGAGCGCTTCGACGTCGATGCCGCGCGCGGCGATGTCGGTGGCCACGAGAATCCGATACTTCCCGGCCTTGAATCCCGCCAGCGCCTCGGTTCGTTGCACCTGGCTGCGATTGCCGTGGATGCGTGCGACTTTGATCTTGCGCTTCTCGAGTTGTTCGAAAAGCCGGTTCGCGCGGTGTTTCGTGCGCGTGAACACGATCGCGTTCTGGATCTCGCCGCGATCGATCAGTGTTTCGAGGAGCTTCGACTTCAATTCCTGCGAGACGGGGAAGACGGTCTGCGTGATGCCGGACGCCGGTGCGGATTTGCGTTCGATCGCGATCATCTCCGGGTTCTTCAGCATGTCTTTCGACAGCTGCACGATCGCCGGCGGCAGTGTCGCCGAGAAGAACAGCGTCTGCCGTTTCGTCGGGACATGTTTCAGCACGCGGCGGATATCGGGGAGGAAACCCATGTCCAGCATGCGGTCCGCTTCGTCGAGCACGAGGATCTCCAGCGCCTCCAGTCTCGCGTAGGGGTATTGGAAATGATCGAGCAGCCGCCCCGGCGTGGCCACGAGCACGTCCACGCCGCTGCGGAACGCGTGTTCCTGCGGCCCCATGCCGACGCCGCCGAAGATCGCCGCGCCGGAGAGCGGCGTGTGGATGGCCAGGTCGCGCAGGTGTTGATCGATCTGCGCCGCGAGCTCGCGTGTCGGCGTGAGGATGAGCGCGCGCGTTGTGCCGCGCTTCTTGCTGATGAGCCGATGCAGGATCGGCAGCAGAAACGCCGCGCTCTTGCCGCTGCCCGTCACCGCGGCAGCGAGCACGTCCCTCCCCGCCATCGCCGGCGGAATGGCATCAGTCTGAATCGGTGTGGGCCGCGTGAAGCCGAGTTCTTTGACGCCGCGGAGAAGATCTGGATGAAGTCCGAATGATGAAAAAGGCATAGGAGGCGGATGGTCTCACGGAAAACGATGAAGACCTGCTTCTGTGTGCCTGCTTCTGTGTGGCCGCGGGCTTCAGCCCGCGATGCTTCGTGGCGCGAACCGGCGGGCTGAAGCCCGCCTCCACACAGAAGCTGCCTCAAAACACAAATCCTCCTCATTCCTTGAAAAACGCCACCAGCACTGCCTCGAAAAACCTGGGGTGATCGGCTCGCGACCTGGGCATTCAGCTCGAGCAGTTCGGAATCGAAGCGCATGCGGAAATCGATTGCGACTCCGGAATCGTCGAACGGCTGCTCAACCCTCAATCTCGAGGTAACCGATCTTCTTCCTGGGCCGGACTTCGGGATCGATCAGTGTGCGGATCGCGTCGAACACCGCTTGAAAATTGGCGTCGTAGCGCCGCTCGAGGTCATCCAGTTTCCTCTCCAGATCGCGATGCTCGCCGATGATCTGCCGGAGCCGGAACAAACGCGCGCATGATCTCGATGTTCACTGAGATGGCGCGCGGACTCCGCAGGACGCTGGATAACATGGCCACGCCTTGCTCGGTAAACGCATACGGCGCGGTTCGTCTCCCGCCCCACGAACTTGAAGTCACATTTTGTGACCTCAAGTTGGCGAGCTCGCCGGCGGAGAGCTGAAACATGAAGTCATCCGGAAACCGGGTG
>DASVHS010000266.1:0-1862 GCA_036382495.1 Thermoanaerobaculia bacterium
TCCGGGCAGCGGCAGCAACGATTTCGGCCAGACCGTCCGTTTCCGGGCACGCGAGCAGACGAGGCGCAATCTGATGGCGACGCTTGCGACCGCGCGCGCCGTCATCCAGACCTGCCGCGCGTTCAGCGCCGCGGAAGGGAAGAAGGTCATCGTCCTCGTCACCGGCGGCATGGAGATGAACACGACATTCCAGGCGTACGACACACAGGACGACCGGGTGCTCAGCGACATGAAGCTCGAGACCGAGCAGGCGCTCGACACGATCGTCCGCGAGGCGAATGCCGCGAACGTGAACATCTATGTCGTCAACGCGCGGAACCGCGCCACACAGGCGCCGCAGCACGACGTCGCGAACAAGTCGTCGGGCATCAATCCCGGGACGGTCGGCAGTCTTCAGGACGCGATGGGCAGCGGCCCGATCGACACGACGGACATCGACTCTTCATCACGGCTGCTCGCATCGGGCACGGGTGGGCTCTATCTGCCGGCGAACAATGTTGCACGTGCGTTCCAGCGCATCGACGACGACACCTCGACGTACTACTCGCTCGGATTCTCGCCGCGGCACGGTGACGACGGCATCTACCACCACATCAAAGTGCGCGTGAAGCGCGGCGGAGTGCATGTTCGTCATCGGGAAGGGTTCCGGAACATCTCGATCAATGAACGTCTCGAGCAGTCGCTGCTCTCGCCGATGAGCTTCCCGAAGGATCCGGGCGAGCTGCCGGTGAGACTCGTCGTCGGCGTTCCCGACAGCCGCCGGCACGAGCTCATCGTTCCGGTGACTGCCGAGCTGCCGATGAACCTGCTGACGATCGTTCCTCACGGCGCCGGGTATGCCGGACGCGTGCATATTTACCTGTCGATTTACGACGCCGGCGGCAACAACGTCGGCTATCACCATTTCGTGCAGGACCTCAATGTCGATCACGACGACTACGAGTGTGTCGGCAGATCCTCGTTTCGTTACCACACGATGGTCGGACTCAGGCCGGGATTGTTCACGATCCTCGTCACGTTGCGCGATGACGTGACGAACGAGATCGGCACGGCGACCCATAACCTCCGACTATGACCTATCGCCCCCTCGCACTCTCTTTCCTCGCCCTCTCGACCACTCTGTTCGCTCAGCAACAGCCCAGGCCGCTTCCGCCACTCGTTGAGAAGGTCAACGTCTCGGTCATCAATGTCGACGCGACCGTGCTCGACGCGGGGAAACCGGTGAGCGGCCTGACCGCGGACGATTTCGAGCTCTTCGAGGACGGCAAGCCGCAACGAATCACGAACTTCTACTCCGTCATCGGCGGCGCAGTCCATGAGGATTCCACGGCATCGCCTTCTGCGCCGGCAGCAGCGCCGGTCAAGCGCTTCCGCCGCAAAGCCGTGCTGCTCGTCGACAATCACTTCATCGACAAACATTCACGCGACGCGGCTCTTCGTCAGCTGCGTACATTCATCGACAGCGATTACGCCGGCGATTACGACTGGTCGATCGGAACGATCTCTTCAGGCGTGCACGTCATCCAGCCGTTCACGTCCGACAAAGCGGTGATCAATGCGGCGATCGATCGTCTGCTGCGGGGGGGTGCGGGGCTGCAGACGGCACCGCTCGATCAAGGCGCCCTTACGCAGTCCGCGCAAGGCGTCGGCGCGACGGCCGCGGCACAGGCGGCGTTCGCGCAGGACGCCACAGATCGCATAGTCATGGATGCCAACATCCGCTTCTCTTCGACACTCGACGCGCTTCGAGCTTCGGCTCGCGCGGTGATCGACGCATGTCGCGCGTACACCTCGATCGAGGGAAAGAAGCTGATCGTGCTCGTGACCGGCTCGATGGAGATCGACAACCGCGGCGCGCAGTC
>DASVHS010000267.1:0-3651 GCA_036382495.1 Thermoanaerobaculia bacterium
CCGGACGCTCGAAAGCGAACCGATCGCGCGACTCTGCCGGCAGGCAGACCTTCGCGACAAGTGCCCGGATACACGAGCTCAGTCGGATCACTCGCCGCCGGCGCCGAGGCCGAACGTTGCAATTCAGCGCGTGAACATGCGCAATCGAAGATCAGATTTCCCCGACGCAGAGTTTCCAGCGCGTTCTCATACAAAGCGATTCGTTGCGATTGATAGACGACTTCGCCGTCCCAGGTCAGCGCGTATCGCTCCAGCGTTTCCAGGATTTCGCGGTCGGCGCCAGGGACGACACGCGGGCGATCGAGGTCCTCCATGCGCACGAGCCACCGGCCCTTCGCCGCGCGCGCAAACAACCACGATGCCACCGCCGCCACAAGGCTGCCGAGGTGAAGTGGCCCGGTTGGTGAAGGAGCAAAGCGACCGATGTGCACCCATTCATCATGACTGAACTGTTCGATCCACTCACGATCCGAAACGTGAAGTTCCGCAACCGGATCTTCGTGTCGCCGATGTGTCAATACTCGAGCGACAACGGCCTTCCCACCGACTGGCACCTCGTCCACCTCGGATCGCGCGCAGTGGGCGGCGCAGGACTGGTGATGGTCGAAGCGAGCGGCGTCTCGCCGGAGGGGCGGATCACGTTCTGGGACAGCGGCTTCTGGTCCGATGAGCACGCGAAAGCGTTTGCACGCATCGTGAGCTTCATCGAGGCGCACGGCGCCGTGGCCGGAATTCAGCTCGCGCATGCGGGGCGGAAAGCGTCGACGGACAAACCGTGGCACGGCGGAAAGACGATCACGAGTGGGCCGCATTCGTGGACACCACTCGCGCCCAGCCCGATTCCTTTTCGAGAAGGCGATCCGCCGCCGCACGAGATGACGCAGGCCGACATCGACAAAGTCGTGCGCGACTTCGAGCTCTCGACGCGACTGGCCGTCGACGCCGGCTTTCGCGTGATCGAGCTGCACATGGCGCACGGTTACCTGATGCACGAGTTTCTTTCGCCGCTCAGCAACGTTCGCAAGGACCAGTACGGCGGCTCGCTCGAGAATCGCATGCGGTTGCCGCTGCGCGTCGCGCAATGTGTCCGCGAGAAGTGGCCGGCGGAGTTGCCGCTGTTCGTTCGCATCTCAGCGACCGATTGGGCGGACGGCGGCTGGGACCTCGAGCAATCGATCGAGTTCTCCCGTCGTCTGCGCGAGATCGGCGTCGATCTCATCGACTGCTCGAGCGGTGGCGCGGTCACGCGCGCGAAGATCGCAATCGGTCCGGGTTACCAGGTTCCGTTCGCGCGCGCGATCCGCGAGCGGGTCGGAATCGCAACCGGCGCGGTCGGCATGATCACCGACGCGCGCCAGGCGAACGACATCATTCGTGAGGGTTCCGCGGACGCCGTGCTCCTCGCCCGCCAGTTCCTCCGCGATCCGTACTTTCCACTGCATGCGGCAAGCGAGCTCGGGATCGAAGCGGAATGGCCGCCGCAGTACGAACGAGCCCGATAGAGCGCTGAGCGCAGAGGGCAGAGCGCAGGAGAAGCCAAAATCACATCTGCGCTCCGCGCTCCGCCCTCTGCGCTCTGTTTTGTCACCACTCCCACCACTTCTTCTCGCGCACCGTCACGAGGTCCATCTTTTTTCGGATGTCATCGATCTTCCATCCGGTGAGCTCGGCGAGATTGCTCGCTTCACTTTCGCTGCGATCATGGAGCATCGTTCGATACTGCTCCCCGCCGCACGTCACCGTTCCCTTGAACGGATGATGGAGGACATACCGCGCCTGGAAGTTCTGGCGATCGCCGGTTTCCTGAAAGACGAGGTCGTCGGGGAAGTGTTCGCGGTCGTAGCGAACGTGCAGACGGCTGATGAACGTGTCGATGGCGCCGCCGTTCGCCCGGTCCTGCGCCAGCCAGAAGACACCGAGCTTCTTCAATTCGTCGGCTGACAGAGGCTGGGCGGCGCACGGGTCGCACCAGTTCATATCCCACGCGTATTCGAGGAAAACGGTCGACATCTGCTCGCGACGCACCTGCTCGCTGAACATCGCCTTGTAGAACGACGCGAAGTTCGACGAGACGTACAGCGGCACGTCCTTGTCGGAGGGCAGGCGCACGGTCCGATAGTTCGTCGTCTCCACGCGGCCTTTGCGCGTCAGCGCGTACACGAACAACTCCTGCGGGCCGTTCGCATTCACGGTGCCGAGGCGGATCGGGAGCATGAATTTCGGGGATTCGTAGGCGACCTGGATCGGGCGCAGATAGCTGAATCCCATCCTGGCCTGCTCGGTCAGGTTCACTTTCGCGACGAAAAACTTCAGGTTCTGAGCGATGTACGAGCCGAGCACTTCTTTTGCTCCGGCCGGCAGGCGGTAGCCGTTCTGGGTCAGCCACGTCTCCAGGCCACCGCTTTCCTTCGCGGAGAGGATGAGGATGTCGTACTCGCCAACCGTGTACTTCGCCTCGATCGTCACTCCGAGTGCCTTCGGCTTGGCGGACGGCGCGGCGACCGTGATCGCCTCCGCAACAGCATTCTTGCGTTCCGCGCGGTCGTACATCGCGCACGGGTCGGGGTCGAAGTACTCGACGAGGCGCGGTGCTGAGTACGCGTCGAGATGATCGATCAGCGCCTTATCGCCGATGCGAATCTGACCTTTCTGGAGAACCGTCGGCACCGGGATGACGACCGCGAATTCACGCGGATCGCCCTTGAAGTCGTTCGCCATCGTCATGACGGTTCGATCGCCATCGCGGACGAGCACGACCTGCGACGCTTTGTTGTACAGCTTCGCATCGCCCTTGGCGACGTAGAAGCCGCAGAACCCGAACGCCTGCGGAACGATGAAGAGAACGAAGAGTGCTGCAGCTGCCTGTTTCATGAAGACCCCCTGTTGTTTCCATTCGAACTTGACGCCTCTCGAAACTCGATCAATGAGCGGCACCGACAGCGAGCACACGGCCAGAGACCAGAGCAAAGCGTTTGTGTGGAAGAGCTTGAACTGAATGAACCACGCACCCGACGCGACCAATGCGGCGAAGAGAATCCGGCCGGCCCGCGAATTCGGCGTCGTCTTCGGATCCGAGATCATGAAGAACGCGAAGATCAGCAGCGCGCCGTTCTCGAGCCGATGAATCGGAATCGTGAACGGGTCGCCGAGACGGATGGCGCGCGCGATCAGGATCGAGGTCCAGAAGAACAGGAACGCGAGGGTGACGTCGCTGCGCATGCTGCGATAGACGACCATCGCGCCGGCGCAAGCGATCAGGAATCCGATGAACGCGGCCGAGCCCCACTGACCCGACGAGACCCATACGCGCGGGGTCGCCAGCATCATCACGACGATCGCGAAGTTCGTCGGATTGAAAACGTGTTTGCCGTTCCAGCGGATGAGGAACTTGCTCGACACCGCGATCACGGCTCCGATGAGAACGAGCGCAACGGAGTTGCTGCGCATCAGCAGTGAGAGCGACAGCCCGGAGATCATCGCGCTCTTCCACTCGAAGGAAATGCGCGCCGCCCGGGAGCAGACCCATTGCGTGGCCAGGGCGGCGCTGAGGATTCCCGCGACGCGCCACGGCGTCACGTCAAAGCGGAGGATGCTGATGCCGTACGACAACAGTGCGGCCAGCGACGCGATCTGCCACCAACGCGGGTCGAT
>DASVHS010000268.1:0-3158 GCA_036382495.1 Thermoanaerobaculia bacterium
GCCCGGCGGCGCGAGTGGCGGCGATACTCCGCGATCCGACGCCAATTCCGACGCGCACCGATCCAGCCGCGGCGACGCCAAGCCCCATCGTGTACGTGAACGAGGCTAGCGACAGAACGACCTGGTGCGCGGCGAGTTGCACGGTTCCGAGCCTCGCCGCCAGCACCCCCACGAGCGCGAAGACTCCGACCTCGGCGCCGAGCTGCAGTGCGACCGGCCAGCCGACTTTGAACGCACGACGGATCTCCGGCGTGTTCCAGCGTCGCACGTTTTCGTGCGACTCGACCCGGATCGATCGCGCGGCCCAGGCCACGATCGCGACCTCGAGAAGAGTGGCGGCGACCGTCGACATCGCCGCGCCGGCAGCGCCGAGCGGCGGGATCGAGCGGTATCCGAACACGAGCACGAGATCGCCGAAGAAGTTGACGATGTTCGCGACGACCATCGCCACGAGCATCGGCCGCGTGATCGACAACGCCTGAAGGTACGCGCGGATCACGATGAAGACGAGCATCGGCGCGAGTCCGGCCGTGCGGATCAGCAGGTACTCGATTCCCGGCTCGATCATTTCCGGTGCGACACCGACGTGTCGCATCAGAAAGGCGGCGCCGAGGAGCGGCAGTGTGAGGATGGCGGTGACGGAGAGGGCGAACCAGATGCCCTGCCACAGCGCGCGCCGTGCGCGGACCGGATTCCCGGCGCCGACAGCCTGCGACATCAGCGGATCGATTCCGAAGACCGCGCCCATGCCGATGACGGTGATCGCGAAGAAAAACGCGTTGCCGAAGCCGACGGCCGCGAGGTCGCGCGCGGAGTAGCGGCCGAGGACCGCGACGTCGACGACGGTCATCAGCTGGGTGCCTGCCTGTGCCGCGGCGAGCGGCAGAGCGAGACGGAAAAGCTCTCGGAGCTCACGACGAAGCATTCGCGCGCGGATTGTGTATCATGCGCGCCGCAATGCGATATCTCGTCACCGGCGGGGCCGGTTTCATCGGCTCGAATTTCGTCCGTTATCTCTTCACGAAGTACGGTGACGACGCGCAGGTCGTGAACCTCGACAAGCTCACATACGCCGGCATCCGCGAAAACCTGGCGGAGTACGAGGGAAAGAAAAACTATCGCTTCGTCCAGGGCGATATCGCCAGTCCGGACGATGTGGCCGAGGCTTACAAGGGCGTCGATGGAAGCGGGATCGATGTCGTTGTGAACTTCGCCGCGGAGACGCACGTCGATCGCTCGCTGATGGAAGCGGGGACGTTCATCGAGACCGACGTCCACGGCGTGCTCGTTCTGCTGGAAGAAGCGCGCAAGCACGCGCCGCAGCTGCGCCGGTTCATCCAGATCTCGACCGACGAAGTGTACGGATCGATCGACAAGGGCTCGTTTCGCGAGACCGATCCGCTGAGCCCGCGCAACCCGTACTCAGCGTCGAAGGCCGGCGGCGACCGCATGGCATACGCGTACGCGCAAACGTACGGATTGCCGGTCATCATCACGCGAGCCTCGAACAATTTCGGACCGTGGCAATATCCGGAGAAGCTCATTCCGCTGTTCGTGACGAACGCGATCGATGACATCCCGCTGCCGCTCTACGGCGATGGAAAGAACATCCGCGACTGGTTGTTCGTCAGCGATCACTGCGCGGCGATCGATTTTCTGATCGAGCACGGCGACAACAGCGAGACGTACAACATCGGCGGCGGAAACGAGCGCGAGAACCGCGAGATCACGCACCGCATCCTCAAACTCGTCGGGAAGCCAGAGTCGCTGATCGCGCGCGTCGCCGACCGCCAGGGGCACGACCGGCGCTATTCGCTGAACACGGACAAGCTCGAGAACATCGGCTTCCGGATCCACACCGACTTCGACGAAGCGCTCGATCGAACGGTGAAGTGGTATGTGGAGAACGAACGCTGGTGGCGCGCCATCAAGGAGCGCAGCGCGGAGTTCAAGGCGTATTACGAAAAGCAATACGGATCGCGCTGATCAGCTGACCGCTTCGTTGTTCGTATCCACGCATTGATTGATGTCGGAGATCAGGCGCTGGATGTCGAACGGTTTGCTGTGAACGCGGTAGACAGGCACGTCGAAGCGCCTGAGCACTTCGCTCTCCGGCACCGCCGACGCGATGATCGTGCACGCCAGCTTGTCGGGGTGGTTCTCCTGCATGTACCGCAGCACGGCGAAGCCGTCGACGCGCGGCATCATCAGGTCGAGCAGCACGACGCTATAGCCATCTTGCTCGAGCTTGTGGATCGCCTCGGCGCCGTCGCTGGCCGTGTCGACATCGAAGTCCTGCCGTTCCACGACCTTCGCCAGCATCGTTCGGATCGGCTCATCGTCGTCCACGACCAGGGCCCGCTTCCGGTCAGCCATCAAATCGAAGATAACAGAATCTCCCCGGTCATGTGAGCGCACTGAGCGCGATCAGCGGGGCTGCAAAAAGGATCCCAACGACGAGAACGGGGATCAGCAGGGCAAAGACGACTACCAACGCCGTGACGATCAGCGCCACTTTGACGATGAAGAATGCGAGCAGGATCGGCAGCAGGAGCAGTTTGAGCGGCCAGAAAATCACGTGAAGTGACATGGACTCCCTCCGCTCTGAGATACGTGAAGAGGAGGCGCGGGTTTTCTGGATGTGGGACAGGCACTCTTGCCTGTCCGGACAGGCAGGAGTGCCTGTCCCACACTCCAGATCAGAGCTTCGCGACGTTCTCAAAGAACTTCGCGAACGCGACCATGCCTCCCGACGCCTGCTGCCAGTCGTAATTTTCGTTCGGGGCGTGGTAACCGTGCTCGGGCAGCGAGAGTCCGAGAAACATGACCGGGCACTTCAGGACTTTTTCCATGGAGTTGACGGCGCCGATCGATCCACCCTCGCGCACGAAAACCGGCTCGCGGCCGAACGCAAACTTCATCGCGCTCTTGACGGCGTCGGCGAGCGGGCCGGTCGTCGGTGCCTGATACGGATACATCGAGTTCTCGGTCTCAATCTTGACGTCGGGGTTGTTCTTTCCAACGAACTTGCGCACGAGATCGACGATCTTCTTCGGGTCCTGATCCGGCACCAGCCTGCACGAAATCTTCACCTCGGCGCGCGGCGGGATGATCGTCTTGATGCCGGGCCCGGTGTAGCCGCCGACGAGACCGTGCAC
>DASVHS010000269.1:0-2255 GCA_036382495.1 Thermoanaerobaculia bacterium
CTGCGAAGACCCCACGATGCGGGAGTGAACGGCTCGAGCCCGTTGCGCGCGAACCAGGGACCGAACGCGCCGCGCAACTGATGGTTGTTCGGATCGTCCGTCCAGTCGCCGCGGTGCATGACGGCGTAGGCGTGATGATCGGGCTCGAACGATGTCACGACGTCGGGCGGCGAGAAGAACGGCTTCGGCATCCGCGTCACGATCTCGTTGCCGAGAAGGGTGATGTCGAGCAGCACGAATGTGAACGCGAGCAGCAGCCAGTAGCGCCGTTGCATGTGCGGTAGTGCGAAGAGCAGCGCAGTGGCCGTCGCGGCAAACGCGAGTCCGATGAGCCACTCGGTGCGGGCCAGCGTTTGCCAGTGCGAGAAGAACGGTGACGGTCCCAGCGACCAGACGACGAGAACGGCGCTGACGCCGGTCACGATCGCGGCGGCGATCAGCGCCGCACGACGGGCCTGGATGTCGTCTTTGAGCAAGCGATCCGCGATCGTTGCCGCGAAAATTGTGATCGCGACCACGCCGAGGGCGGCGAACTTTTCCGGATAGCGGATGCCGCGGGCGATTCCGGTCGCGTACAAGATGTGAAGCAGCGGCGTGCGATCACCGATCGCGAGCACGTACGAAACGATGCCCAGCCCCGCCACCGTTCGTGATCCGCGTGCGCGCATCAGAAACCCGGCCAGCGCGAGAATCGCCACGGCGATCCCGTTGTAGATGCTGTAGAGATACGGAGCGTTGCGATCGAACGCGCCCGCGCCCCAGTAACCGCCGGCGAACGGATCGAACACGCCGAAGAGATGCGGGACGGCGATCTCGAGCGGCCGGACAGGCGGCATCGAGTACTGGCGGACGACGTTGTACGCGATCCCGCGGGAGCGGGCTGAATCGCGTGCATGGTCGATGGCGGGGATCAGCTGCACGGCTGCGACGAGCACGGCGAGAACGACGATCGTGGCGAGAACTCCGAGTCGGCGTCTTCCGAAGACGAGCGTTCCCGCCGCGATCAGCAGCCAGACTTGCAGCAGCGCCATCGGTTCGCCGATGACGAGTTGCATTCCGGCGAGCAGCGCGGCAAGGGCGATCGAATCCGGGCGGGGGAACGCCCACCACCCAGATTCCTCGCGCTCTGCGGCGCTCGGAATGACAAGTGCACGAAGGACTGCCCATCCAACCAGCGGCGCCAGCGCCCACACGAAGAACGTCGGCAGCATCGTCATCGAGCCGCACATCAGGCCGCCCATTCCGAATGACAGCGCGCCGAAAATCGCGGCGGCCCGGCCGAGCGTCATCTGACGAAGCAGCAGGAACATGCCGACGAGCGCGGCGTAGACGTGAAACACGATGTGCAGCGCAAATCCGAACGGATACGACCCGATGAGGATCAGCCATTGCGGCGGATAGAACAGCTCATACGCCGGATTCGCGGCGATCGGTTGCCCGTTCGAATACGCGCGGTTCCAGAACGGGAACTCGCCGGAAAGCATCGCGTCGCGCACGATCCGCTTCATTGGGAAGTGATAGATGAAGAGATCGCGGTAGTAGAAGTTGCTGCCCGCGAACAGGACGTCGGAGAAAAAAATCGTCGCGATGGCGAGGAGCAGGAGGATGCACCAGAGATCGCGGCGATCCGTCGTCAGACCCCTGCGACCTGGAACGCGATGGGGATGATGACGAACAGCTGCACCGCATCGAACACACCGTGGGCGATGACACCCGGCAGCACGTTCTTGGTCCGATAGAACGTGAATCCGATGACAAGCGAGATGAGCGCGACGCCGATCAGCAGCAGCGGCTGGCCGAGCGTGAAATGCGCGAGCGCAAACAGCGTGGTCGACGCGATGAGTCCGATCCGCTTCTGCAGCCACGCGCGGAAGAATGCTTCTTCGACCGTCATCGCCGATAGCACCAGGATCGCTTTCTTCCACCACGGCATCGAGGCCATGAAGCCGATGACCGGCGACGGCTTCGGATCGTGGATCAGGCCGGACACGCTGAGAACCGCGACGATCGCGAGCGCGGCGACGATCGTGAAGATCCATCCGCCGACGCCGATCGCGAGTCCAGTGAGCACCGCCTCGCCCTTGTTCTCGCGCTGGATGTTCAGGAACTCGTGCAGCGGCGGACGGCCCGTCGCGAGCCACCAGCCGATCAGAAACATGATGAGGATCGCGTGAAGCGAGAACAGCGCATAAAACGGTGTGCGCGCCAGATCGCTCGCCCGCGCCGGATTCTTTGCCGCATTCGCGACGAGGACG
>DASVHS010000270.1:0-1835 GCA_036382495.1 Thermoanaerobaculia bacterium
AATGCCAGAAACGGAACGGCAGCGAC
Organism: Thermoanaerobaculia bacterium; assembly: GCA_036382495.1. Taxonomy (GTDB): domain Bacteria; phylum Acidobacteriota; class Thermoanaerobaculia; order Gp7-AA8; family Gp7-AA8; genus DASVHS01. The sequence continues at coordinate 27 of DASVHS010000270.1, forward strand.
AAGATAACGCGCGCCAACCGTCCATCCGCCGAACCAGTTCGGATAGCCCGCGAACGTCAGGAGGATCGACAGCGGTGCCGCGATGAGCGCGATGAATGCGCCGCGGGGCATCGCCTTCCACGCCCCGCGAATTCCGAGGAGTGCAATGAGCAGTACGGGCGAGAGAACGAACAGTCCCTTCGATGGATCGAGCAGAAGACGAAGCAGATAGTCGGGCGACGGCAGTCCCACGCCGAACAGACCGCGCGATGCAAGCTCACGGATGTTCGTGTCGACTTCATGCGCCGACGACAGCGTGAACACACTTCCGAAGGCGAGCTTGTTGTAGATGCCGAGGAGGATGGCGAAGGGTACGCCGCCGGCGATGATGCGGAGAACTCCGCCGACGCGCAGGCGGGGAAGAGCGCAGGCGACGAGAATCGCTGCGGGAATTGCGTTTGGATATTCGGAAAGGACGGCCAGACCGATCATCGCTCCCGTCCACACGTCCTCGTTCCTCGTTCCTCGGTCCTCGGTCTTGAAAAGCAGCGCGAACGTCCCGAACAACGTGAACGCGGAGAGCGCGTGTGCGAAGAACAGCAAACCGTAGGCGAAGAGCGGTGTGCCGAACAGCATTGCGACGGTGGCGAAGTTTGCGCGCTCGTCGCCGCATCCGAACTTTCGAGCGACGTTGCCGAGCCAGAATGCGAGCAGGATCGCGGGGAGCGTCGATGCCAGAAGACGCATGGCGTTGAGCGTTGCGCGCATGTTGTGCTGCGACGGCGGTCCGACGATCGCGCGGGCGATCAGATAGGCGGGCAGACCAACGAGCGCACCGCCCGGTGCCTTGTTCGAATACAGCCGGCCGTCGACCGTGGCCAGGTCCTCCATCCGCGTATGCGTCGAATTGACGACCGGAGTCGCTTCGACCGTGTGGAAGTCGACGATCGCGACGGCGAGCACCCATCGGCTGAACTCGTTCGACGAGACAAAGTGCGGATAGACCGGTACGACGAGAACCGAGAGTACGGCGTAGAGAGTGATCGGCGCCAGCTGCCGCGCGCGCGCCGTCATGATCAGCGAAGCGCTGCGCTCTCCGCGATGACGCGAGCGACGGAATCGCTCACCGGCACGCCGGCCTCTTCGCACGCGCGAGCAATCGTCACATACGCATCACGTCGCCGGCCCTCGCGCAACAATTCCAGGATGCCCTGCGCGACGATGCCGTCGAAGAAACGCTTTCGATCGGCGTCGGTCGGCAGCACTTTCTTCGCGCCATCGCGCAGAGATCCGAGGACCTGGTTGACTTCGTCGTATTCGGGGCCGATGAGGCGGTTGAGATCCTCTTTCAACGTGCGGGCGATGACAGGGGACTTCCCGCCGGTCGACACGGCGATCTGGATCGAGCCTTTCTCGATGATGGCAGGGACGATGAATTCGCAAAGATGCGTGACGTCGACCACGTTGACCGGTATCCGCCGCCGGCGGCAGTCGCGCGCCACTCGGGCGTTGACGCATTGGTCGTCCGTCGAGGCGATCACGATGGAGGCTCCTTCGACGTCAGCCTCCGCGTACATCTTGCGACGCACGGCCAGCGCGCCCTCACGCTCCCAGGCCGCGATCTCGTCCGTGATCTCCGGGCTGATGATCGTCACGCGTGCGCCGTAGCGCATCATCGTCTCGGCTTTGCGCGCACACACGGTTCCGCCGCCGACGATCACTACCGCGCGATCCTCGATGTCGATGTAGATGGGGTAGTAAGGGAATCGTTTTTTCATGGTTGCTGGGTTGCTAGTCGATTAGTCGATTAGTTGATTAGTTGATTAGGGG
>DASVHS010000271.1:0-4401 GCA_036382495.1 Thermoanaerobaculia bacterium
GACTTCGGCGACTTCTTCACCGCGTGACTGAATCGTCGATCGAGAAACACGAGCGACCACTCGCCGTCGTCGACGATCTCGTGCACGAACTCCTGCACGATCACGTCGCCGCGCAGAGATGCGTCTGATGACGCCGACGCCGACACCGCCGGCTTCACGATCATGTTCCAGCGCAGGACCGGCGGCGGATTGAACACCGGCACGCCTTCACGAACGAGCCGGTCGATCCACGCGGAGAATTCGTCGACGCGCAGGTGATAGTCCCAGCACGACCGGATCACGACGAGATCAAACGTGCGCCAGTCGACGTTGGCATCGCTCCAGACGACCGGCCGCGCGGCGAGACCGATTTTCTTCAGCTCGGGGACAAGCGGTGCGTCATCCGGCGAGACTGCGGACCACTCCTGCGATGTCGCGAGCGCGATCACTTCGTCGACGCGTCTGCCGGCCACTTGCCGCCGAGAAATGTCTCGATGTCGGCGAACACGATCTTCGGCTGCTCGGCGTGCGGAAAATGCGCGGCGTTCGCGACGCGGACGATTCGCGCGTCGGGCAGCGCGCTCACCCACTCCGACACCATACTCATCGGAATCGCATCTTCCTGGCCATGAATGATGAGCGTTGGAACTTTCACACGCGCCAGTTCCTTCGTCCAGTCCCAGTCGCCGAGGGAGTTGAATGTGGTCGGGTTGGTTTTGGTCCAGCCGTAACGGATCGCGTCGTCGGGACCGCCGCACATGTCCGACTTCACGACGCTCACGGACGCGCCTTTCGCGAGCCGCGGCGGAGTCATGATCGACCAGTACTCGCGACAGACTTTCGACACCTCGGTCGTTGTCGCGAATGTCTTCTGTAATTCATTCGCTCGCTTCAGTTGATCATCGCTGGCGCGCCCTTGAAGTGTCTTTCCGAACTCCTCGAAAAACTTCCCCTTCTTCGGCGGTATGGGGCCGAGGAAGATCATGCGATCGACGTGTTCGGGGTAGCGGATGGCGTAGAGCGCGGCGATGGCCGGACCGAACGAATGCGCGAGCAGCGTGACCTTGTCGAGTCCCAGGTGCCGGCGCAACGCTTCGAGGTCGCGGACGTGATGATCGATCGTCAGCAGCGAAGGATCGGACGGCAGCGTCGATCGCCCGCCGCCGCGCTGATCGTAGTAGATCATCCGATGATGTTGCGCGAGCGGCGCGAGGTCCGCTTCGAGAGTCAGGTGATCCATGCCCGGTCCGCCGTGAACGACGATGATCGGCGATCCGTTCGCGGGCGAGTCGCTGTACCAGATGCGAACGCCCTCACCGGCGTCGACGTAAGTCTCCGGCGTCATCCTCGCGGCGAAAATCGATATGAGCGCGATGGCGATTGCATGCATGAGAGTTTTGTCAGCAGGATGGTAGCCTGATTTCGTGATCGCGAAACGGACACACCTGCTGGTCGCGCTTGTCCTCGCCGCCGGATGTGCGACAACCGACGTCGATCAGATCCTGCGGCAGCATCCCGGCAAGACCATCGCCGTCGCATACGTCGATCTCCGCGATGGCACGACGTTCCTCCGCAACGAGACCGCGGTGTTTCATGCTGCGAGCACGATGAAGGTGCCGGTGATGCTGGGCATCTTCGAGGCTGTGTCGCGCGGAGCGCTTCGGCTCGACCAGCCGGTTCGCGTCAGGAACGAGTTCGCGAGCATCTTCGATGGTTCTCCGTACAAGCTGAACGCGAAAGACGACTCAGATGACGAGGTGTACGGCGTCGTCGGACGCGAAGTGCCGCTGGAGTATCTCGTTCGCCACATGATCGTGCGCAGCTCGAATCTCGCGACGAACAACGTCATCGAGTTGATCGGCGCAAAGCAGGTCATGGCGCTGATGCAGCGGATCGGTGCGAACGACATCCGCGTCCTGCGCGGCGTCGAAGATCAGAAGGCGTTCGATGCGGGCATGAACAACACCACCACCGCCTACGACCTCATGCTCATCTTCCGCGCCCTCGGCGAACGCAAAATCATTTCCGGCGACGCATCGCAGAAGATGATCGACATCCTCGCCGCGCAGGAATTCAACCGCGGCATCCCCGCCGGCCTGCCGCGCGGAACGCGGGTCGCGCATAAGACCGGCGACATCACAAAAATCGCGCATGACGCCGGCCTTGTGTTCGCGCCCGACGGCTCGAGCTACGTGCTCGTCGTTCTGACGCGAGGCTTTGCCAGGCTGCGCGACGCAGAAAAAGTGATCGCACAAATTTCGAGGGCGGTGTGGATCGGTCGTAACAGTTTCGCCGCGCCGGCATCTCACCACTGATGCACGTCGCCCATCTGTGGCGTTATCCGGTGAAGTCGATGCGCGGCGAGGAGTTGACGACTGCGGTCGTATCCGAGGACGGTATTGCCGGCGATCGGCTTGTGCAGGTCGTTTCGCCGTCGGGCCGTTACATCACGTCGCGCACACATCCGAAGCTCCTTCTTCATCGCGCGACGACACAAGACGACGGACAGATCCTCGTTGACGGCGAACCGTGGGATTCGCCATCGGTCGGGCAACGCGTCGGCGCGCGACTCGTCCGCTACGAGGGCCCGGAGCGTTTCGACGTGCTGCCGCTTCTTGTCGTGACCGACGGCGCGATCCAGGATTTCGGACGCGACTATCGGCGGCTGCGCCCGAACATCGTGATCGGCGGCGTCGAAGGTCTCGCCGAACGCGAATGGGAAGGAAAGTTTCTGGCGATCGGCGACTGCATCATCGCCGTCGACTCATTGCGCATGCGCTGCGTGATGACGACGTACGATCCCGATACGGCCGAACAGGACATCTCCGTCCTGCACGACATCGTGCGCCGTTACGGAGGCGAGATCGCGCTGAACTGCGACGTGGTGCGCGGTGGAACGATCCGTGTTGGCGACGCGGTCACCCTGTCATCCTGAATCAATGCGCCGTCAGCTCGTCAATGGCTTTCTTCGCGTTGCTGTTGGACGCATCCATTTCGAAGGCCTTGCGATAGTTCGCCAGTGCAGCGGAGCGATCGCCATTCGCCAGGTACGCTTCGCCGAGGCTGTCATAGGCGTTCGCGTCTGACGGAAACGTCGCGGCGTTGAGCGCGAAGACTTTCACCGCGTCAGCAATTTTCTTGTCCCGCAGAAGGTGATAGCCGACTGTGTTCAGCGCGCGAGGGGCGATCTCGCCTTCCGGATATGTCGCAAGTTGCTGGCGAAATACGGCAGCGACAGCCTCGGCACCGCCGCGACCGGCGGCTGACTCAAGCGCGACGATCGGGTTCGGAAAGAGCAGACTGCGAATCGCGCCGACGACGAGGCCGGGTTCGTCGCGCTGCACGATGTGACTGCTGTTCGGCGTCACGATCAGCACCGAGTCGTTGCGGCTCTCGATCCACTGACCATATTGATCGAGAAGGCCCTTGCGCCATCCATCGGGGCGGTCGATCGTTGCCACAATCAAAGCCATCGGTACGTCCGGCCTGGGAACTTTCTGCAAGTCCGCAAAGTCGCGGTCGGACTCCTTTCGCAAATACGCCCATTCCGCCATCACACCCCGGCTTGCGCCCTTCAGGGCCGCTTCCTGTTGCGCCATATGCTCGGCGCGCTTCGGGTCGGCGATGTTCAGCGTCTCGCTCATCGGATCGACGAAGACGATTCCGCGAACCTCAGCGGGATAGAGGTGACAGAAAACACGGGAGAGTGGGCCGCCGTATGAGTGGCCGACCAGCAGGAACGGCGGCGGGACTTTCTCCTGGAGCAGCAGAGTGTGTAGGTCGTTCGCGAGGGCGGCATACGACCGAACCCCCTCGACGGCCTCCGATTGTCCAAGCCCGGCCCGGTCATACGCGACGACTCGCGCTATTTTCGCGACCGCCGGAATCACGTCACGCCAGGTGTCGAGTGTTTCGGTGAAGCCCGCCTCGAACACGACGGACGCCCCGGCACCGTCGGTCAGAACACGCATCTTATGTCCGCCCACGTCGACGAGACGGACACCGGCCGACGCAACCGTCGCGAGCCAAAGACAGAGAGCGAGACGCAGCGAGTGTTTCATGCAGCGATCTTATCGCCGGTGCTGTACCCCTGCTAGAATGGCCGCTCACCCAGCAGAACGGAGAAACCCCATGTCCCGCTCCCTTGTCCTGATCGCGATCGCGATCGCGCTTGCGCTTCCCGCGGCAGCACAATCAACCCAGACCTGCAATCTCCAGATGACGGTCTCGTGCAAGGCAGGGCTCAACGGTACCGCGACGTGCACGAGCACGACGCTCAACGCCGGCACGAACGTCTGCAGCGGACAGTTTTTCAGCGGCTACTACGTGCTCGGCACAGGCACGGTCGGCACGGTCACGAACTCCCTCGGACTGTTGGATTGCTTCGACAGCAGCATCTCTCCGCAGGCGGGCGAGTCGTAC